>DATMBI010000166.1:0-17270 GCA_035559375.1 Gemmatimonadaceae bacterium
CACGGGCTGGCCTCGGAACTGCGCCTCGGCAACCTGGAGGCCCGCCGGGACTGGGGCTTCGCCGGGGACTACGTGGTCGCGATGTGGATGATGCTGCAGCAGGATCAGCCGGACGACTACGTCATCGCGACGGGTGAGAGCCACTCGGTCCAGGAGTTCGTCGAGCAGGCGTTCGGGCGCGTCGGGCTCGACTGGCGCCGGCACGTCGTGCAGGATCCGGCGCTCCTGCGGCCGGCGGAGGTGGATCTCCTCGTAGGAGATGCCACCAGGGCTCGGAGGGTTCTCGGGTGGGCGCCAAAGACGGAGTTCGGGGACCTCGTCAAGATGATGGTCGAGGCGGACATCAGGCGGATCGAGACCAAAGCGTAGATGGGTGATCGTCCGCTCGTATCGGTCGTCGTCCCGCTTCTGAATGAGGTGAAGTACGTCAGAGCAGCGCTCGATAGTCTGCTTGCTCAGGATTATGAACCCCTTGAGGTACTTGTGTACGACGGCGGATCCACCGACGGCACGCTAGAGGTCCTGCGGAACTATCCGTTTGAAGTCGTCGTCGAGCCGGGGCTATCGCAGATGGCGGCGGTCAACCGCGGTTGGCGACGGACTCACGCCGAGTTTGTGACCTGGATGGCTGGGGATGATTTCTACAAGTCCGGTGCCATCCGGCGACTGGCCGAGGAACTCCTGGCTCATCCGGAGATCGGCTTTGTCCACGCAGATGCCGACGTCGTTGACGAGTCGGGGCGCCTCATCAAGCACGTGGCTCCGGGAGAGGTTGCCCTTCGGGATCTGGTGGCAAGCTTCGAGATCGTACCGCAGACGACGTTAATTCGCCGGTCGGCGCTCCTTAGGGCCGGAATGATGGACGAGAGCCGGCGCCTGGCTGCCGATTGGGACCTCTTCTTACGTCTCGCCCAGTACTACCCGAGCCGCTATGTTCCTTTCACGGCAGCGGTGCGTCGGCTTCACAGAGCCTCCGAGGATATGCGGAACATTGCGGCGATTGGAGACGCTGGGATCGACGTCGTCCGGCGGTTCTTTGAGCGGCCGGACCTGACAGTAGAGCAGCGGGCCCTGCGGCGTTGGGGTCTGGCCGGTGGGCACCTGATGGCCGCATGGTGCTACTGCGTGTCGAATCAGCGATACCGTGCTTGGCTCGCCATGCTGGCCGCAACGCGATTGGCAGCGCGGATCATCGTTACCCCCCGTGCGTGCCGGTTACTAATCCGCCTGCTTTCGCCGGTTCAAATCCCTCCGCCCTGGGAGCGCATGCGAAACGTGCGTGAGACCTGCAGCGCCCACGCTGCCAGGGTGGGCGCAATGGAGCGGCGTTGACAGACCGGCGGCTGATCGTAGTGGATCCCCATCTCAAAGACATGGTGGGGCACTATTTCGCGTACGATTACTCACTTATGCAAGCTGCGAGGGCGCGAGGATACGATTTTGTCGCTTTGGGTCACGAGCGGATCGATCCGGCAGTCGCGAGCCTCATGCCTGTGCACGCGGTGTTTCCGTGGGAGATCTGGCATACGTTTCGAACGGTGCAGCTCATTCCACGCGTGGGCCGGCGGTTGGAAACGCTGGTCTCAAACCTGCTTTTTTACCGTCAACTGAGAACAGCGTTGCGACGGTGCGGGCTGAGTCCAGATTCACTCGTATTTACTCACATGATCACGAAAAAGCAGCTTCTGGCCTGGGCGTGGTGGATTCGGAGACTTCACCGTGAGGCTGGGCCGCGAGTGGCGCTTTTGCTGCGATATTCGGCCGAATGGTTCAAGGGTAGCCGGGTTACGACTCGTGCGTTCCGTATGATCGAGAACGCGGTGCCTGGCGTGCGCGTTCGGATATGCACTGATAGCGAGCGGCTTGCATTCGACTACGCGCAGTTTACTCGGTTAGCGATTGATGTTGTCCCGATCCCGCATACGAGACATAGCGGGAAGATTGAGGGGCGTCGTCGTCGTGAATCGAGAGGCGTCTTACGGCTGGTCAGCCTAGGTAACGCGCGGGATGAGAAGGGGTTCGTCGAGATCTTGCAGGCCGTAAGGATTCTGTCGGAGTGGGGACGGTTGGATGGGTTTAAGTTCGTATTGCAGGCCAACTCTGCGGATTTGCAGATGCAGATGGCGATACAGGAGAGTGAGGATCTGGTAAAAAGCGGGAGCGTTGAATTCATTTTTGAGACGCTGAGCCCCGAGGCTTACCACAAGCTGCTATGCGAGGCCGATGGGGTATTGTTGCCGTACTGGCGGAGTATCTATCGATCTCGCACGTCTGGCGTATTCGTGGAGGCTTTGGCTGCCGGCAAGCCGGTCATTGCGACCGAGGATACGTGGATGAGTGATCAATTGAAGCACTTTGGCGGAGGCCTTCTGTGTCGCGATCGAGACCCGAAGCATCTTGCAGAACGAATTCTCGACCTCGAGTCCAACTACGAGAGCTACGCTGAGCGTGCCGTGGCTAGTCGGGAGACATGGTGCGAGAGGCATAATCCAGAGGCGCTGATGGACAGCCTTTTGCGCCAAGAGCAGGGCCGATCTAGGGCAAAGACCAAGGTAGCCGTGCTGTACCCGTGGAATGACATACGCCGGCCGCAGAGCGGGGCGGGAAGGCGCGCAAGGCTACTGGTCGACTATCTGAGTGAGCATTACCACGTCAACGTCTTAAGCGCCGATTATTTACCGCCGGCCGCGATGGGAAACGTCGTGTTTCGTTCTTATCCCAGGGCCTTGCCGACTCGCATCTTGGTGCGACTCGCGAGGCGGGCGTGTTATTTGGCACTGAGGCTCATCACTGCCGGGAAGAGCCGCGGTGAGGAGTTCATGTTCTGGGCGCATCAAAGCTGGCGATTCGAACGAGGGCTGCGACGGAGCATCGGGGAGATAGCGTCGTGGGCTGATGTGGTGCTGTTGGAATACACGTTTTGGGCGCCACCTGTTTTGAAGGCGTGCCGGAGGACCGGAACCGAAGTTATCGTAACCGATTATGATGTAGTCAGCGACCAAATCAGCGGCAGCCTTCTTCTGAAGGAGCTGGTCAGGAGGGCGGAAATGGCCGCGATGAGGGCTGCGGATCGTGCTGTCTGTGTCTCTATCCGGGACTGGGAGTCATTTCGTCGGTGCGGGATAGACGCTGAGGTCATTCATCACCCGATTGACAGAGGTGGCGTGCCTAGCTGTCCTCTGGCAGGAAGAGTAGCGCGGCAGCGGCTTCAGGACCTCACGAGCTTTGATCTTAGCAATCGCTGCGTGTGTCTGTTCGTGGGGAGTTACTTTGGAGCCAACCTAGTCGCCGTCCAGCGGATTCGTGAGATCTCAAGGAGGCTATTGGTCGAGTGGGGCGAGGTAGCTCCCGTATTCATAGTTGCTGGCGCGTGTTGCGCTCCGGTGCAGGACCATAATTTCATCGCCATAGGGCCGGTGGACGATGAGTTGCTACGCGATCTGTACGTAGGCGCCGATCTAGTGGTGGCGCCCATACCGTTCGGCACAGGAGCGTCAGTTAAGGTGTTGGAGGCGATGGCTTACGGAAAGGTCGTAATCGGCACGAGTGTGGCGTTCCGGGGCTACTCGGTGGTGCCTGGCGTGCATTGCGTCGTAGTGGACGACCTTGATTCGTATCCCACAGAAATAGTGGCACTACTAAACGACCGTGTCAGGTCAGAAGCGTTGAGCGAGAAGGCTCGGGCTTTCGCGGAGGCCTTTGATTACCGGGCGGTGTGTAGAAGATATCGCGAACTGATCGACGGGCTGACCGGAGGTCAGGGATAGAGTCCACGATGATCATCTGTCGCACGCCTCTGCGGATAAGTGTCGTTGGAGGGGGCAGGGATTTACCGGAGTTTTTTGCCGGGTACGGTGGGGCGGTACTCGCTACTGCGATTGACAAGTACATCTACCACTCTGGGAGCAGGCGTCCGTCGGAGATGTTCGACTACTCAATCCGGCTCGCCTACCGTAAGGTCGAGTGCGTGAAGTCGCTTGACGAGATCGAGCACGCGCCGTTCCGCGAGATCTTGCGGTACTTCGGCATCGAACAGGGGGTCGAGATCAATCTCGCCGCGGATCTTCCGTCGTTCTCTGGCTTGGGGTCGTCGTCGAGCTTCACGGTCGGCTTCATCAATCCACTGAGCGCGTTTCAGGATCGGTTCATCCCAAAAGGAGACCTAGCCGGGCTGGCGATTCGTGTCCACGCAGACGGCGATGTCGGTGACGAGTCGGGGCGGCTCATCAAGCACGTGGCCTGATCCGTTTGATCGAAGACGCAAGGGCGGATTCCCTCATGGCGAAGGGCATTAGCCCCGACGGTGATGGTCGGCCGGCTGAGAGGATGGCGATAGCGGTGGCGGAGTGACCCAGTTGTGACGGGCTTGCGGCAAAGGGTTGGTAGGCTCCTGCGAAGGTTGGAGGGTTCTGCTGCTCGCAGACACCCTGTGACGAGAGTGGCTGACTGGGCGATTCCTGCGTGCTTCGATAATGAGTACTGGTATCGGGGGATCTTCTGGGAGCCGAGCGTGCCCTACGCGTTAATGGATTTACTGGGTCCAGGGGATATTGCATTCGATTGCGGTGCGAATGTCGGTGGACTGACCATTGCGATGAGTCGGCTTGTCGGACCGCGCGGGGTGGTCTGCGCATTTGAGGCAAGTCCGCGAGTCGTAGACAGGCTCCAATACAACCTTGTCTTGCAGGGTTGTGCCAATGTTGCGGTCTATCAGCGGGCGGTCTACTCCAGATCCGGCGTCGAGCTGGGTATAGCGTATGATCCCCAGCACCACCACTCTGATCGCATTGTGACGGAGTTTAGCGGGGACGCGCCAGTCGTGTCCCTCGCATTGGACGACTTCGTGCGAGAAACAAACTTGGTCCCGGTCATCGTAAAGATGGACATTGAAGGATCTGAGTACGAAGCCTTATGCGGATTCGAGCAGACCGTCAAAGCAGCACGTCCGCATCTGATTCTCGAGGCTTACTCCGATGATCCTCGTTGCTTCTCGTTGCTTCAGGCGCGCGGGTACCGGTGTTGGAACCTCGCTGATTACCGAGAGCTCTGTGGCGAGGCGGATTTCAATGCCGGTCCTCGGGTGATGAACCTTCTTTACATTCACAGGGAGCGAATATCAGCAACACCATATGCTGACAGTCTTGAACGCCAGTTAGTTGATTGCTTCAGGGCCAGTGACTTCGCTGTGGCCGAGGATGGAGCGTTGTGTAATGGACGCTGGATTGACTGTCGAGCAGGACGCTACGTGTGGCAGATGGACTTCTCTTCCGACGGGCCTGGTCGAATGATTGTTGGGATTGAATCCGAGTCTCGGCGTTTGATGTTCTACGTGGGTTCGTGCGAGTGGCTCGCTCAAAGCTATCGCGACTGGGTGATCGACCTAGGTGTCCCACAGAGGTGTCGCCCGTTTTTTCGGAGTCTCGATGCGGCTGCAGGCCTGAGTTCGGTGGTCCACGGAGGAAAGGTGTGGCACCTACCTGCGCTATCGAAGCGGCGGTGCACCGTCGATCCAACGTTTTGATAGGGATTGACGTTTGGAAGTGCGCTTGGATATGCACTCGATCGGAGCGCTTGTGTGGACGGGAACCAGGATGATCATTTGCCGCACGCCATTACGTATCAGCTTCGTTGGCGGCGGTACGGACTTCCCTGAATTCTTTATGAAGCACGGGGGAGCAGTGCTAGCGACTGCGATCGATAAGTACATCTATCACTGCGTGAGCAGGTTCCCGTCAGAGCTATTTGACTACTCGATCCGCCTCGCATATCGAAAGGTCGAATGCGTGAAGTCGATCGATGAAGTCGAGCACGCGCCTTTTCGCGAGATCCTCCGGCATTTCGGGATCGAGCAGGATGTCGAAATCAGTCTCGCGGCTGATCTTCCGTCGTTTTCTGGGCTAGGCTCTTCCTCGAGCTTTACAGTTGGTCTCATAAATGCCTTGAGCGCCTTTCAAGGTCGCTTCATCCCGAAGGGCGATCTGGCGAGGCTTGCGATTCGGGTCGAGCGAGAGATCCTCCAGGAGACGGTTGGCCTACAGGATCAGGTGACGGCCGCTTATGGGGGCTTTAACCTCATTCATTTTCTGGGAGCTGAGAAGTTTGTGGTGACTCGTGTGACGATTCCCAGGTCTAGACTCGAGGAGCTGGACCGATCGTTGATGTTGTTTTTCACCAGGATCACGAGACGAGCGGATCAAATAGAGAGGCAGAAGCTGAAGCGGCTGAACTCGATCGAGCCGGGGCTGCGACGGTCCCTAGAGCTCGTCGATAAGGCGTACGGGATCTTGACGGGTGGCGGCCCGCTCGTTGCGTTTGGCGAGTTGCTGGACTCAGCTTGGCGCGAAAAGCGAGCGCTTGATCCCAACGTCAGCACCGCCGGCGTTGACCTCATGTACCGTGAGGCAAGGGAAGCCGGGGCCATCGGCGGGAAACTGTGCGGTGCCGGCGGTGGCGGTTTTATGCTGCTTTTCGTACCGGAGGAACGACAAGACGCCGTGCGAAAGGCACTGCGGGCTTATCCGGAGGTGCGCTTTTCGATCGATGCCCCTGGCAGCACAATCATTCACTCGTGACGGCTGGAGCGTGAGAATCCTTATCACCGGCGGGGCTGGATACATTGGGTCGGTGCTTACGCCTTATCTCCTGCAGGAGGGTTATCAGGTCACGGTCCTCGACAACTTCATGTTCCGGCAGAGCAGCTTAGCGGACTGCTGCGCCTACGAGTCGTTTGAGGTAGTGCGCGGCGACTGCCGGGATGAATCCCTGGTCAGGAAGCTCATTACGACCACCGACGTGATTATCCCGCTGGCGGCCCTCGTGGGCGCGCCCATGTGCGAGCGCGACGTCGTCGGAGCGGAGACAACGAACCTAGCGGCAGTGAAGATGCTGTGCCGCGTCGCCAGCAAGGATCAGTGGATCCTCTTTCCAACCACGAACAGCGGCTACGGAATTGGAGAAAAGGACAAGTTCTGCACGGAGGAAACGCCGCTGCGCCCGATCTCACTGTACGGGCGGACAAAGGTCGAGGCCGAGCAGGAGGTTTTGCAGCGCGAGAACAGCGTCTCGTTCAGGCTGGCGACCGTTTTCGGAATGTCTCCGCGAATGCGTCTGGATCTCCTCGTGAATGACTTCGTGTATCGCGCCGTGCACGACCGCGCCGTCGTTGTCTTCGAGGGCCACTACCGGAGGAATTTCGTCCACGTGCGGGACGTGGCCCGGGTGTTCGCATTCGGGCTGAAGCGGTTCGCCGCGATGAAAGGCAAGCCCTACAACGTGGGACTGGACGATGCGAACCTGACGAAGCTCGAGCTGTGCGCGGCGATCAAGAAGATCATACCGGGTTTCGTGTACGTCGAGGCGCCGGTGGGCGAGGATCCCGACAAGCGTGACTACGTGGTCTCCAACGCACGCCTCGCTAGCACGGGTTTCAGGATGGAGTGGTCGCTGGAGCGAGGGATCCGGGAACTGGTGAAAGGTTACACAATGCTGCGGGCTGCCGCCCACGCCAACGTCTGAGCGATGGCTGACAGGCTAAGTGGGAGAGCGGAGCAGCTCGGATGGCCGGTGACGGAGTGCCGGGTGTGCGATGCGAAGGACCTCGAGCCGGTGATCGACCTCGGTCTGCAGCCGTGGTGTAATCACTTTCTGAAGAAGGAGGAAGTAGGGAGGGAGCCGAAATTCCCGCTGCGGGTTGTCTATTGCCTGAACTGCGCTACTGCGCAGCTGGACTACACCGTGAGAAAGGAGGTGATGTTCAGCGACCATACCTATCTCTCGGGAATTACGAGGTCGCTGAGCGAGCATTTTCGCCAAGTGGCTGCCGACGTCGATGGGAGGTTCCTGAAGGACGTAGCTGAGAAGTCGGTCCTCGACATCGGATCGAACGATGGCACGCAGCTGAAGCATTTCAAAGCGCTCGGGTACGACGTGCTCGGGGTGGAGTCTTCGAGGACGGCGGTCGAGCGAGCGACCCAGAGCGGTATTCCGACTCTCCATCGGTTCTTTGATTTGGCCACGATCCGCGAGCTCGGGCGGCGATTTGATGTCATCAACGCGGCGGGCGTGTTCTTCCACCTCGAGGAGCTCCACTCCGTCGCGGAGGCGATTCGCGAGGGTCTCAAGGAGCGGGGAGTGTTTGTCGTTCAGTTCCTCTACATGAAGCGCATCGTCGAGAACTCGGCATTCGACCAGATCTACCACGAGCACCTGCTCTACTACAATCTGGCCACGCTCGACATTCTATTGAACCGACACGGGTTGGCTCTGTTCGATGCTTATCTGGCGCCGATTCATGGGGGATCCATCGTCGGATTCGCAGGACACCGCGGGGTGTGGCATCCGAGTCCTAGATTGCTCGAACTGCGAGCCCGCGAAGATCGTGAGGGCAGCAACGCAATAGAGACCTACCGAGCCTTCGCGACCCGGATCGATGGGCTCAAGGAGCTGAATCTTCGTCTTCTAGAGAGGGCAAGGGCCGAGAGAAAGCGGGTGTTCGGGCTAGGCGCGCCGGCCAAGGGCAACACACTGTTGAACTACTTCGGGATCGGAACGCAGTACCTAGAATGCCTCGTTGAGCGAAATGAGCTCCGACGTGGGCTGTACTCGCCGGGCATGCACATTCCAATAGTCTGGGAGGGAGACCTTCGGCAGCCGCCTGACATCTATTACGTGCTGGCGTGGAACTTCAAACAGGAGATTCTGGAGCGGTACGCTGAAGCCGTGGGCCAGGGAGTGCAGTTCTACTTTCCGATCGATCCTGGCGATCCGTGAGGATCATCGTCACTGGAGCATCCGGCTTCCTCGGTCGAGCATTGTGCCCGTATCTTGCGGCTAGGGGGCACGAGGTCACGGGGCTGAGTTCGGCCGACTGCGACTTGACCAAGCCAGACAGCCTGGATCGGGTCGCCGCAGGGCAGCGCTACGATCGCGTCTACCATCTTGCCGCATGGACTCAGGCCGGAGATTTCTGCCTCTACCACCAAGGCGATCAGTGGGTGATCAATCAGCTCATCAACACGCATGTGCTGACGTGGTGGCAGCGGCAGCAGCCGCAGGCAAAGCTCGTCGCTATCGGAACCAGCTGCGCGTACCCTCCCGATCAGGAGCTTCGAGAGGAAAACTACATGCGCGGAGAGCCGATCGAGAGCCTGTACGCCTACGCGATGACGAAGCGGATGCTGCTGGCTGGTCTCCGGGCCCTTCAGGGGCAGTACGGCCTCCGGTACTTCTATGCCGTGCCGTCGACACTCTATGGGCCGGGTTACCACGTCGACGGCCGTCAGATGCACTTCATTTTCGATCTCGTGCGAAAGATCGTGCGAGGGAAGGAACTTGGCGAGAAGGTGGTGTTGTGGGGCGACGGCTATCAACGGCGCGAGGTCATCTATCTTCCGGATTTCATTTCGGCGCTGGTCGCGCTCTGTGAATCGACGGAAAACGAGGTAGTAAACCTCGGCACTGGAGAGGAACACACGATCCGTCACTTCGCAGAACAAATCTGTGACATCGTGGGCTACCCCTCGAAGTACATCGAGTATGATCAGGCGCGCTACGTTGGGGCACGATCGAAGTGCCTGAGCATCGCCAAGCTTCGCTCGCTTTTGCCCGAATTCGTCCCGACGCCGCTGCATCGGGGGCTCGAGGCGACCATTCGGTGGTTCTACGATTCAAGGGCGTATTTGGCGCCGGCAGAGCGTGGCGGAGCCTCGTGACCCGAAGGGCGTTCGAGGTTAAGCCATACCGTCAGTAAGAGAGGTTCGCGCGATGCTTGCGGGCAGTCGTTCGGGATACGGAAGCTCCTCATGAATTCTGGTCAGGACGAGGTGGAATGAGTTCGGGGCATTCCGCTCCCATCGGATCCAGTCGCAATCAAAGTAGGTGAGCATGACATCGTGCTGACGAAAGCCATTGTCCTTACACGTCTGCAGCCACCACTCCCGCGGCCGCACGGTCTGGTGCAGGCGGACGCCTTCAATGATCTCCTCATTTGGCGAGATCGAAACAATCAGGACTCCTTGAGCCTCGAGGTGGATGTCTACGTTTCGGAATACCGCGGCGAGATCCTCTTCGCGGATGTGCTCGAGGACCTCCCAGGCCGTTATGACTTTGAACCGTAGGCGGCGACGTACCTGACCTGCCGAGTACGCAACGACCTCGAAGGGCGCTGTGATGTCGGCCGTAAACAGGTAGTCGGGAATCCGAGACCACTCCGCGCGCCGACGGATTCTGGAATAGTCACTCCCCTCGATCCCGACGGCTAGACAACCCATTTCGAGCATCGAGCGAACAAATGCTCCCCCCGCGCACCCCAGATCGAGGACCGTAAGGCTTTCCGGCGGAATCCATCGCGCCAGCTTTAGATTGAACGTGAGTCTGGCGCTATTGTCGTTTTTCGTCCCCCACGGCAGCAGATGATCGGGACTGTCGACTGCGACTGGCCGATCGGTTAAGACCTGAATTTGAAGGTCCTTCCACGAAGGTTGGCTTGAAGCTGAGTCCACTGCGAGCGGGGGCCGGACCTGAGAAATGACCGCGGTGGAGTGGTCGTGTGAGCGCCACCGGGGGTCGCGGGGCTCCGTGGTGTGGGTGAACCACAGCGAACTTCCGTGAACCGTGGCTTGCTCGTCTCTGATGTCGAGCAACGGAGGAAACAGGCACTCGTACAGCTCTGGGAGCTGAGTCAGGAAGTAGGAGGGCATCAATACTCTGACCCTATCCATCGAGCCAAGCAGGTAGGCCGCCAAAAGGTACTGCTCGTTCCAGTACCAATTCTTGAGCGAGTCGGGGTAGTCGTAGGGAAGGAAGATGTCGTGAAACTGGACTACGACGCCAGGCTGGAGTTGCGGCAGCACGTCGAGTATGAAAACGGTCACGTCGCTGTTCATGAAGGAGCGATGAGTTCCGTCGACAAAAATGATGTCGCCGGGCCGCAATCTCAAGAGCAGGCTGAGATCGAGCCGCTCGAGGCCCCCGCGGATGACGGTCGCGATCGAATCAATCAGAGGTAGTGGATTCGGATCAACGCAAATGATGCGGGTGTCAATCGCATGGTCCCGAGAAGACCGGTGCGCGAAAGAGGTCGTGAAGCCCTGACCTAGCTCGACGTACGTGGCCGGGCGGTACTTGGCGACGAAATAATAGACGAGCGCCAAGTCGAGCGCAGTGAATGGTGGGCCGATCCAACCGGGCTCGTGAGCGGCGGTGGCTTTGAAGTCTTCTGTGATGGCTGCAAGGCGGGGTCTCAGCCCGCGAAGATCGTCGATGACGGCGGCATAGTCATACTTGTGAACCTGGACGAACTGGCAAAGGGCCTTGTGAGGTGGGTGGCTGTGACCCCAGCGGGGGTTGTAGTCGGACGATGGTGGGTGCTCCAGGGGAAGAAGGTACTGTGCGCCCGGAGGTCCCCCCAGAACCGAGAGCCCTGTTGGTTGCGCGGGTGCAGCGCCAACGCCTTCGAGCTCTCTGATCCTTTGTTCCAACGCGCTGATCGTCGAGGCCCGGACGAGTCGGCAGTCCAGCTGCGCGAGCACTCGGTTCATCGCTCGGATCAGAACCCGAAAGGGCCGAAGAGGCGGAAGTGGGCTAATATCAGACATCCTGATCAACTCCCGACGGCGCCGGTTCAGCCGTTCTCGCCGTGACAAGTGCTCGTGTAAGCTTTGGCCGGAATGCGAAGAGAGCGCTCATACTTGTCAAGAACGTATGCAGGTTCTCCCTCGGCTTTGATGCGCCCGGCCTGGAGCCAGATTGCCCGATCGCATACTCGCCGAACTTGGTCAGTCGAGTGAGAGACCAGGACGATTGTGACGTCTCGTGATCTGAATTCATCGATTTTCTTCTGGCATTTAACCTGGAAATGAAGGTCGCCGACCGCCAGGATTTCATCTACGAGGAGGATCTCCGGGTCGAGATGGACCGCGACCGAGAAGCCGAGCCTGGCAAGCATCCCGCTGGAGTAAGTTCGTAGCGGCTGGTCGAGAAAGTCGCCCAGTTCGCTGAAGGCGACGATGGCGTCCATTCGCTTCAAGACCTCTCGCCTCGTGAGGCCGAGAAGCACACCGTTAAGGACGATGTTCTCGCGTCCAGTAAGTTCAGGATGAAAACCGGCTCCCAGCTCGAGCAGCGGGCAGACTCGGCCTCTCACCTCGACACGACCGGCCTGGGGCCGCAGAACGCCGGCGATTAGTGCGAGGATCGTGCTCTTTCCGGACCCATTGGGACCGACGAGGCCGACGGCTTCGCCCCGGCTGATCTGGAAGGACACACTGTCGAGCGCAACGATGCGGTCCCGCTTCAGCGACCTCAGCGTGGCCGGGAGCCTGAGCAAAGCGGCCTTGAGTCCACCGACGACTGAGTGGTAGCGGGGATACCATTTTGAAACGTGCTCGAAGCGAACGACGGTCATACGACCTCAGCGAATCTCCAGCGAAGTGAGCGGTAAACGAGCATCCCCAGACCGACTGCGACGAGGGCGTGGGCGTAGCCAACGCCGAGGAGGGTCCAGTCGAGGTGGCTGGACAGGAAGAGATGGCGCCAACCTAGGATCACGGGCGAGAACGGATTCAGGTAGAGGACCGAGCGAAAGGCCGGAGGAACCATGGCTTCGGAGTAGACGATGGGGGTCAGGAAGAAAAGAAACATAACCAGGAGCGATGTCAGACGTTCTAGGTCGCGGAAGAAAAGGTTGATCGAGGCGATCGCGAGCGCCAGACCATAGGTCAGCAGGAACTGCGCAACAGTCAGTCCAGGGATGCCGATGAGCCACACCCAGGACGGGGCGATCCCGTAGACCGCCAGGAAGGCGGTGATGACCGGTACGGAGACAAGATAATGGAAGCCGTCATTGAAGACCATCGCCGCGACAAGCGTGTGATGGGGGAATCGCACCTTCTTGAGCAAGGTTGAATTGGAGAGGAAGATGTTGGGCGAACTGGCGATCGAGTTCGCCAGCCAGTGCCAGGCGAAGAGCCCGGTGATCAAGAATAGGGTGTAGTTCGGGATGTCGACACGTAAGAAGAGGCCGAACGCGATGAAGTAGACGAGCGCGAACGCTAGCGGGTGTGCGACCGACCAGACGTAGCCCAGCCAGCTGTTCTTGTATCGGACCTTGATTTCCTTCTGGGTGAGGACGAGAAGCAGGTCTCTAAGGTGTTCGAGCCGCGAGGGCGGGCGAACCTGCTTGGCGGTGCTCGCGGTGCAGTTCATGGATCCCTGCCGGCTGCGAGCTCGGACTCCACCATCTCGCACCAGAGGTGCCCGATGGTCAGGGAGGCTTCCTGGATCCGCGACGTCACGTCGGAGGGTATGATGATCGCGTGATCACAGAGTTCAGCTAGACGGATACCTCGCCTTCCAGTGATCCCGAGGACGACGCACCCCCGATCGCGGGCTGCCGCCATGCCGGCGAGAACGTTTCGCGACGCGCCGCTGGTGGAAAGCGCAATCACGGCATCGCCAGGATCGGCCAGAGCTCGCACTTGGCGGGCAAACACGTGCTCGAATCCATAGTCGTTACCGAGTGCGGTCAGCGCAGAGGTATCAGCCGTCAGTGCGATTGCCGGCAAAGGCCGGCGCTCGTGCTGGAAGCGGCCCACGAGTTCGGCTGCGATGTGCTGGGCTTCGGCGGCGCTGCCGCCATTTCCGAATAGGAGGACGCGCCGACCCGAGAGCAGGACCCTGGCGAGGAGAGCCCCCGTCTGGACGATGGCCTCTCCGCACTCCACCAGGAGGCGCTGTTTGACGCGGATGGAGTCTGCAAGGCCGGAGAGCCGCGCGTCTTCGATCGCCGGAGCTTGAGAAGACAGCGGCGCGAGACGGGTGATCAGGGCGCTCGTGGAGTAGCCAGGCACGAGCGGTACTGAAACCACGCGCCCGCCCGAGCGCTGGACGTGGTCGGGTTTGATGCCTTGTTCGGCAAGCGAGGATCCTGCAGAGATAACGACCAACGGCTTGAGCGCATCGATCAGGTTCGCGGACGCACCTGGATCGACGACGATGACAGCGTCGACGCACTCGAGGGCGGCGAGCAGGGCCGCGCGATCCGAGGCGGGGACTGCCGGCCGGCCAGTTCCTTTGCTGGCCCGGACCTCGTCGTCTCCATTGACACCGACAACTAACACGTCGCCGCTGGCACGGGCCTGCTGCAGAAGAGCCAGATGTCCTGGATGGAGCAGCTCGAACCGGCCGATTGTGAAGGCGACGATCTTGCCCTCCCGCCGCCAGCCGTCTCTGAGGCGGATGAGAGCGTCTAGATCCTGAATCTTCCTTCCGCTGGGACCCTGCATCGCCGCGGCGAGTAGTATGCCGGATACACCGCTCTTACGCCTAGCGCGTGCTGTGACAGGGCGCCGGCGGTCCTAAGGACCCTGCCCGGGCCCCGGGGCCGAGTCTCAAGGGAACGACAGCCGGGCTCGAGGCTCCGCTATCGCGGGATCGCGCCGATCCTGTAATGTTGTCGCCGTGGTGCATGCGATCGTAGTCAACGCGGCCATCGTCGGGGAACGGCCCACCGGCCTCGGAGTCTACACCCTCGGTGTCATCCGGGGAATAGCCGAGCGCGGCCAGCCGCTGACGGTGGTCACGTCGCGGCCGGAAGCCGTGGCCGGCCCGGGGATCGACGTTCAAGCCGCACCGCCCGTGACCCGACCGGAGCGCCGAGCGCTCGGGCACCTGGCGCGGCTGCTTTGGGTTCAGACTGGGTTCCGTTCGGTGGTTCGCCGGATCCGCCCGAGCGTGGTCTTCAATCCGCTGCCGGAAGGGCTGCTTCGGCCGCCCGTCCCGCAGGTGACCACGGTCCTGGATCTGCTGCCGCTCCGGTACCCGGGAGAGTATCCGAGACAGCAGTACTACTTTCGCCACTACGTACCGGCCGTCCTGAGGTGGTCGCGAGCGATCGTGGTCATCTCGGAAAGCACTCGGCGCGACGTCCTTCGCTTTTACCCCCAGGTCTCGCCCGAGAGCATCCACCTGGCACCACCCGGCTACGACTCTGTGCGGTTCTCTCCGGACGGCCCCGTCGCCACGTCCGACGACATCCCCTACGTCCTCTACATCGGGAACGTGATGCCGCACAAGAACCTCGTCCGGCTGATCGAGGCCTTCGCCCTGGCCAGGGCTCAAGTTGACGTGCGCCTGGTCATCCGGGGCACGGGACACGCCCGGTACGTGAGGGCCGTGCAGGCGGCGATCGCCGCCCACCGCGTAGGTCCCTACCTCGACTGGCAGCCGTACGCCGACGCCGATGCGTTGCCGGCACTCTATCGCGGCGCTCGAGCACTCCTCTTGCCCTCCCTCTATGAAGGGTTCGGGCTGACTGCGTTGGAAGCGATGGCCTGCGGCACGCCGGTTGTCGCGACGAGTAGCTCGTCCCTACCCGAGGTCACTGGCGGCGCGGCGGTTCTGATCGACCCGCACGACACGAAGGCCTGGGCTGACGCGATAGTCCGGCTCGTGACCGACGACGCCTCCGTGAGAGATCTGCGGCCGCGCGCCTTGGCGCGGGCGGCCGAGTTTTCCTGGGACCGCACGGCCCGCGCCGTGCTGCAGGCGATAGAGGCTGCGCTGGCGTGACTGGACAAGCCCCGGGGCGCAGACATGGTGCCTGATCGGCCGCGCGTCGCCCTCGTCCACGACTGGCTGACCGGCATGCGGGGTGGCGAGCGCTGCCTCGAAGTCTTCTGCGAGCTGTTCCCCGACGCCGACCTCTTCACGCTGGTGCACGTGCCGGGGTCGGTCTCGCCCGTGATCGAGCGCCGGCGGATCGTCACCTCGTTCGTCCAGCGGCTGCCCGGCGTGCGGCGGCACTACCGCCGCTACCTCCCGCTGTTCCCCCTGGCCGTCGAGCGCTTCGACCTCCGGGGCTACGACCTGGTCGTCTCCACCAGCCACTGCGTGGCCAAGGGAGCCCGGCCGGGGCCGGGAGCGGTCCACGTCTGCTACTGCTTCACCCCGATGCGCTACGTCTGGGACCTCTACGACGACTACTTCGGCGCCCGGGCCGGGGCGCTGACGCGGGCGCTGATGCCGCCGGTGGCGGCGGCGCTGCGCCGGTGGGACCGGCGGACGAGCGCGCGCGTGCACGACTTCGCGGCGATCTCGCGGTTCGTCGCCGACCGGATCCGGCGCTGCTACGACCGCGAGGCCGACGTGATCCACCCGCCGGTGGACGTGTCGCGCTTCCGGCTGGCGGACGGGGCGCCGGAGGACTTCTACCTGGTGGTCTCGGCGCTCGTCCCCTACAAGCGCGTGGACCTGGCGGTGGACGCGGCCACGCGCCTGGGGCGGCGGCTGCAGGTGGTCGGCACCGGGCCCGAGGAGGGTCGGCTCCGGGCGCGGGCGGGCCCGACGGTCGAGTTCCTGGGCTGGCGGCCCGACGCCGAGGTGGCCGAGCTCTACCGGCGCTGTCGCGCCGTGCTGTTCCCGGGGCTGGAGGACTTCGGCATCGTGCCGCTGGAGGCGATGGCGGCCGGCCGTCCGGTGATCGCCTACGGGGCGGGCGGGGTGCTGGAGACGGTGGTGCCGCCGGGCGGGGAGGGGCCGCCGACCGGGCTCTTCTTCCAGCCGCAGAGCGTGGAGGCACTGGTCGAGGCGATCGGGACGTTCGAGCGTCAGGACCACCTCTTCGCGCCCAAGGCCCTGCGGGCGCGGGCCGAGCGCTTCGACCGGCGGCGGTTCAAGGCCGAGATGGCCGCGTACCTGGAGCAGCGGCTGGCCGGGCGCGGCCGCTGACGGGCGATCGGCCTCGGGCGCTGGGGGCGGTCCGGAGCAGGGCCGGATGCTCGCGGGCGCGGTGCGATGTCGCGGCGGCGTCGCCGACGGGGGCGCTACAATGGCCGCGGGCGTTCGAGCGCCCGTGGCGGGCGCGCACCGAGCGTTCCCCGGAGGGGACGGCGATGCTGACGAGCCTGGAAGACGTAGTCCGCCGGCTGATCGAGGGGTATGACCCCGACCGCATCATCCTCTTCGGTTCTCGGGCCCGGGACGCGGCACGACCGGACAGCGACATCGACCTGCTGATCGTCAAGGACACCGATGCGCCGCGGCGCGAGCGGCGGATGACCGTGGAGCGCCTCCTGAGCGATCGAGCGATCGGTCTGGATCTGCTCGTGCTCACGCCGCGCGAGGTGCGCGATCTCTACGCGACCGGGGCGCCGCTCATCGAGGAGATCATGGAATCGGGGAGGGTGCTCTACATGCGGCGGGCGACGGAGGCATGGCTGCGGGACGCGCAGGACGAGCTGGACACCGCGGTCGTGCTCGAGGAGCATGGCCGG
>DATMBI010000167.1:0-3049 GCA_035559375.1 Gemmatimonadaceae bacterium
TGCCACGCATGCGGTCCAGCGTTGCCTTAGGCACGGCACCAGCTTTCTCCAGAGAATCGAAAACAAAGGCAATCCGACGCGCGAGATTGATGGAATCCCTGAGCTGCGACGGCGACAAGGCCACCCGCACTGGTTGCGGTCTCCGCCGCAAATCCCAGGTCACAGTATGCAGACCCTCTCTCGCCGGACCATTGAGGACCCGCACCGTGTCGCCGGCAGCGTCCGTAATAACTATCTCGGCCTGATTCGCTCCAGCCGGCTGCTGCCCTACACGGTACTGGATCCAGGCTCCGTGCGGCGGGCTGGGCGCCGCAAACCACTTGTGCCCGTTGCCATACATCGATTCACCCCGCGAGGGCGCCTCACCGTAGTCGTACGCCGTGCGAGGTTTGAATAGATGCAGCGGCGCCGCAGCAATCCTGCGCCACGCTCCCGCCATCTCCTCCAGCGGTGCTACATCCACGATCCAGATAGAGCGCCCGTGCGTGGCAGCGATCAGCTCTCGATCTCTAGGGTGGATCTGCAAATCGTAGATCGGTACGGTCGGCATCCCGGTCATGAACCGCTGCCAGTTCTGACCGCGATCCAACGAGACGTACACTGCACGCGAACTACCTACGAACAGCAGGTCAGGATTGTGCGGATCCTCGCGCACCACGTGCAGGTAGTCAGCCGGACTGTCCTTCGGCAGATTGTTGACTATCGAGCGAAAGGTCCGGCCGAAATCGTTGGTGACGTAGAGGTAAGGATTGAAGTCGTTCCATCGGTGGTTGTCGAACGCGATATAGAACGTGTTGGGATCGAAGCGCGACGCTTCTATACGCGCCACGTAAACGTCGCCGCTGGGTAAGCCGGGAAAGCGAGAGGCCGGAATCTGCTCCCAGCTGGCACCGTCGTTGCGCGTGACCCAAACATTTCCGTCATCGGTACCCGCTATCAGGACACCAGGCCTGAGCGGCGATTCCGCCAGAGCGACTACCGTGCCGTATGTCTCCGCTCCGGTGGCATCCAGCGTAATTCCGCCGGTCTTGTTCATGCTGGTGTCTATCTTGGCCCACTGCTTCTTGGAGAGGTCGGGCGAGATCGGGTACAGGTCGTCACCACGCCGCGTAGACTTCAGGACTCGGCTCCCACCCACGTACATCACGTCGGGATTGTGCGGCGACAGGAAATAAGGCGTGTTCCAGTTGTATCTCATGTCGCTCTCGATCGAGTCCGCCTTCTGACGCGCCCGGAGCTCGGCGATCAGTCGCTCCTGCTCCCGCGTGGGTGGTCGGGAAGTGTCGCCCCGCACCAGCATGATCGAATCCTCTAGCTGCACGTAGCGCTGGCGCCAACTCGGTTTCGCCAACGTGACACGCTCTCCAGTACGCATGTCCAAGCGCTGGATATTCCCGCCTTGCGACTCGACCCAAATCACCCACGGCTCGCGCGGATGTTGTTGCGTGAAGAAGCCGTCGCCGCCACCCACCTGGGTCCAGTACGCGTTGGTGATCGCACCGCTCTTCCGGCGGCTGGGGCCACACCACGAACCATTGTCCTGGGCCCCGCCGCAGACATGATATGGAACCTGGAAGTCGTAACTGACTTCGTAGAACTGCCCTACGGGAAGCACTGCGCCGAAGTCGTATGTACCGCCTGCATCCCACGTAATTGCGACTCCACCGTCGTTCCCCACCACCATGTGATCCGGATCCCCTGGATCGATCCACCAGGCATGTGTGTCCACGTGGACACCCTGCTGGGCGGTCCGCACCGTGCGTCCACCGTCGTCAGACGTCAACACCGGCGTCGAAGAGAACCAGACCCGGTTGTAGTTTCGCGGATCTACCCGCACCTGCGAGTAATAGAACGGCCGTGTGTTGGCGTCGTTCATTTTTTCCCACGTGCGCCCGCCATCCATCGTCCGGTACAGCCCGTTCTTCAGTTGCTGGCGCGGCTGCCCCGGTTGCGGCCGTGGATTGGGGAGCGAGTCGGCCTCTACCATGGCGTACACGATGTCGCCGTTCCCCGGGAAAATCGCGATACTGATACGCCCCTTCGTCGTTTCCGGCCAGCCGCCACCCTTGATTTCAGTCCAGGTGTTGCCGCCGTCAGTGCTTTTCCAGAGAGCGGAGCCAGGTCCCCCCGACTTCAGGAAATAAGGGCCTCGGACTCGCTCGTAGCTCGCTGCCCACACGATGTCCGGATTGCGAGGGTCGAGGGCTACATCCACGAAACCGGCCTTGTCGCTCACGTACTTCACGATTTTCCAGGTCTGGCCGCCGTCCTCGGTCTTGTACAGGCCGCGCTCCGGGTTCGCTTTCCACGCAGCGCCTAACGCGGCAACGTAAACCACGTTCGGGTTACGCGGATGAATGGCGATACGGCCGATGTGCTGGGTCTTCTCCAGCCCCATCAGCCGCCACGTCAGCCCACCATCTGTCGACTTGTAGACACCGCCACCGGGCTCTATGGAGTTACGCGAATTCTGCTCGCCGGTGCCTGCCCATACTTGCATCGTGTCCGACGGAGCGATAGCCAGCGCTCCCATGGACACGACCTTCTCGTTGTCGAACACCGGCCGGAACGTCACCCCACCGTTCGTTGTCTTCCAAATGCCGCCCGCCGCAGTCGCTACGAAAAACGTCTTGGAAGGCCAAGGGATCCCCACGATGTCCGACACTCGGCCCTCCATCGTTGCCGGACCGATGTTACGCCACCTCAGACCGGCCAGCGTTGCCGAGTCGACGGGCTGGGCTCGAAGTGCGCCCTGAGAGAACGGCACAGAGAGTACCGCAGCGAGTAGTACGAGTCTTCTGGTCATGGCACTAGTATATCACGCGGTTGGATTCGCTACCTGGTACGCCTGGTGTACCGCGAGCGTTGGGTCCGAAGGTCTAAGCCTGATCGGCCAGACCCGGCACGCCGTCGCGACCGCGTGCGAGACGCACGGCACGCTCGATCGCTGTCTCCAAAACCCGCACCGCGAGCGCTTCCACGCGGAGCTGGTGCGCGGTCGGGCCTACGTGTGGACAGAGCGCGAAAACGATGTCACCGTCGAAAAGGG
>DATMBI010000168.1:0-4538 GCA_035559375.1 Gemmatimonadaceae bacterium
TTGGGCGAGCCATAGCCGATATGAGTGCGTACGATCACCAAGGTGGGGCGCCCGTCGTCGTTGGTCGCTTCCACGATAGCTCTGTCGAGCGCCACGAGGTCGTTCACATCGGGTACATGCAGCACCCGCCAGCCGTAACTCCGGAAGCGGGCGGTGACGTCGTCGCTATACGTGAGGTCAGTGCTGCCGTCGATGGTGATGCGGTTGTCGTCGTAAAAGCCCACCAGTTTTCGAAGTTTGAAATGGCCCGCAAAGCTCGCCGCCTCGTGCGAGATGCCTTCCATTAGGTCGCCGTCGCTGCAGATGAACCAGGTGCGGTGGTTCACTACCTCGTGGCACTCGCGATTGAAGAGAGCGGCCAAGTGAGCTTCTGCGACCGCCATACCCACCGCGTTAGCGAAGCCTTGGCCGAGCGGTCCAGTAGTGGTCTCGACGCCGGGTGTGAGGCCGTATTCGGGATGGCCAGGAGTACGACTTCCCCACTGCCGGAAGGCCTTTATGTCGTCCAGGGTGAGGTCGTAGCCCGACAGGTACAGGGCAGCGTACAGCAACATCGATGCATGGCCATTCGACAGGACGAAGCGATCGCGGTCTGGCCAGCCAGGATCCGTTGGATCGTGTCGCAGGTGGCGCGTGAACAGCAGATACACTAGCGGGGCTAGCGCCATCGGGGCACCAGGGTGGCCGCTTTCTGCTTGCTGAACCGCGTCCATTGCCAGAGCGCGTACCGCGTTGACGCACAGCTGGTCGATCGCGCTGGCAGGGGTGGGTGGTGACGAAATAGACAAGGGTGTAACGACAGAGCTTTAGTGGGGGTTGCCGCCGCAAGGAAATTATAGGCTGCTCGCACCGGATACCACGGCGAGCTGCAGCGGTGTGGTTGATCACGGCCCTGAGAGCCGACAGATTGAGAGGGCGCCGCTAGCGCTTCTCGCGCGAGCTGATGCTTGCGCGGCCTTGTGTGTTGCGAGTACCGAGCCAGCGCTGCAGGCGCCCAGCTATCCGTTCTCCAGCACCATTAGCATGGCTTATCCCAAGAAGCATAGAGGACGCCGCAAGCGTGGCAGCCGCTGGCGCCGGCAGCGTCGCAAGCGCCGGCAGCGTCGCTGAAGTCGAGGCACTGTGCCACGTTAGGCAGTGTTTTGGGGCAGCTCGCAGTTACCGCGTCCCAGGTTTCATGCTGGTCGCGTGGGCTAGGTGCTCTCGCCTTTCCTCTGGCGCCGAGCGCATCCTTGGGCGCCGGAGTCGTGCAGCCGGTCCCGCGTCGCGGAGCTGTTAGCGCGGCTAGGTCCAGGCCCGGGTCGTCAGGTCGTGCGCAGGCCGGTACCCTGCCTTATAGTAGGAGAGGTCTTCAGCGCAGGAGGGTCGGCCGTGTCACGAGCTTCGTTGATGGTCGGGTTGGTGTTGGTTGCCGGCTGCACGCTGCAGCGCAACTACCAGCATGTCCCGCCGGGCGGGGGCGATAGCCACCTCGCCCACATGCAGGCTGCAGATTTGGCCCCTATGGCGGTCAGGTCATCGCCGAGCCAGGGTACGGTGGGCATTCCGCCCAGCGCAGCTACGGCCGCTGCGCGCCTGGCCTCGAGTCCACGCCATGCTGAGTGGGTGAAGATTCCATGGGAGCCCGGTTCGCGCGACTCGATCATGGCGTGGGTCGTATATCCTGTTACGAGGGAGCGCGCTCCGGTGGTCGTAGTCGTGCACGAGATCTTCGGGCTCACGACGTGGATTCGTGGCGTCGCCGACCAGCTAGCTGCCGACGGATTCATAGCCATAGCGCCCGATTTTCTATCGCGAGTCAGGGGTGGTCCGAGCAGCAGCGAGCTTCCTTCCGACAGTGCAACGCGTCTGATTCGGGGCGTGGACGCTGCCGAGCGTAACAGGGTCATAGTAGCGGCGGCGAACTATGCCATGACGCTACCGTCTGCGCAGCCTCGGTATGCAGTCGTGGGTTTTTGCTGGGGAGGTTCCACCGCGTTCTATCATGCTACGCACGGTGGGGTGGCTGGATTCGCGGCGGCGGTGGCCTATTACGGGCTGCCGTACATGAGAGGGGGATCGCCGGCGACGGCAACGACGCCGGCTGTGCCGGCGACCGTGGACGCCGACTCCTTGCGCAAGATCGCTGTGCCGACGATGCTGCTCAACGGTTCGAAGGACGCCAGAATCGCGGCTGCGATGCCGGCCTTGGACTCCATAATGAAGGCACTAGGGAAGGACTACACGGGGATCAATTACGAGGGAGCTATACACGGCTTTCTGAGGGCGCAGAACGATCCACGTCCTACCCGAGACGAGGCGGAGGAGGCGGCCAATCTGGCTGCCGCCAAAGACGCCTGGCCGCGAACTGTAGCATTCTTGAGGCGGCACCTCGGAGCGAGGTGAAAACGCCATGCCTGTCGGCGGGCTGAGAGTGCAGCCCGGGATGCGAGCTCGGCTCTGGGGCCGGGTCGCACTGGCACTCGTCCTAGCGGCTGGCAGCCCTCTGAATGCAGGTGGGCAGACGCTCACAGCGGCTCTTCCGGACAGCCTCACCGATGCAGAATTTTGGGAGCTGCTGTCGGCCATTTCTGAGCCAGGCGGCTACTTTCGCATAACGGACAATTACACGTCTAACGAGCGAGAAATCGGCCGTATCTATGGAATGCTCAGGGCCAGGCGCACCTCGGGGGATGTATACGTAGGGGTCGGACCGGAGCAGAATTTCACCTACATCGCAGCCATAAGGCCGCGTATGGCGTTCGTGGTGGATATTAGACGCCAGGCCGTGGTGCAGCACTTGATGTACAAAGCCATATTCGAGATGGCTCCAGACAGGGCCGATTTCATATCGTTGCTGTTCGGAAAACCACGACCAGGTGGCTTGGACCGAGAGACTCCTATCCAACAGGTCTGGGATGCCTACTGGAACGTTGCTTCGGACAGTGGCTATGCGGCAGCTAACTTACGCCGCGTAGTAGGGTGGCTGGTGGAGAAGCGCGGTTTTCAGCTCACGGAGGAGGAGCTCGCCCAGCTTCGCCGCGTTTTTTGGGCGTTCTTCTGGTACGGTCCGCTAATCACGACACGTGGGGCACCGGGTGGTGGGAGCAGCGTCACGTTCGCCGAACTTACTGGTTACACTTACGACGACTCTGGCCAGCCGCGGAGTTTTCTCGCGAGTGCGGACGATTACGACTTCGTGCGTGGGCTCCACCTACGAAATCTCGTTGTACCGGTTTCTGGCGATTTTGCGGGTCCTAAAGCGGTGCGCAGCATAGGAGATTATTTACGAACCCGCGGAGCGATAGTACGCGCGTTTTACGTGTCGAATGTGGAACAGTATCTGTTTCAAGACGGCAAGGCTGCGGCATTTTACGACAATGTCGCCAGGCTGCCGGTCGACGAAGAAAGCGTTTTCATAAGGCCGTATTCATTGCGGCGTGGCGGACCGGACGAAGCACTCTGTCCAGTGCTGCCATTTCTTGCGGCAGTGAATCGTGGTCTGGTGGCCTCCAACGCTGATGCTCTGGCTTGTCCAAGAGGGGACGGTCTGGCCGCGAGGGCTGGCGCTGTGTATCTGTCTACCGTAGGAGGTGGCAGGCAATGAAGTGCAAATCGGTCGTAGCGTTGCTCGGACTGGTGGCCGGAGGGTGTCGCTCGGGTGGTGCGCCGGCGACGGCGACGGTGGCCACGGGCGTGCAACCTATCGCCGGCGGGCGGGTCGCCACCCCGGCACTGCCAGTGAGACGTGAAGTCAATCCAGCGGATGTCAACTTCATGGCTGGTATGATTCCCCATCACGCGCAGGCGGTTCTCATCGCCGGCTGGGCTGCCTCGCACGGTGCCAGTCCAGAGTTGCAAGCTTTGTGCGAGCGAATCGTAGTCGCACAGCGCGACGAAATCGAACTGATGCGCAACTGGTTGCGAGATAGAGGACAGCCCGTTCCACCGCCCGATGCTAAACGTCATCGCATGGTCATGCACGGGATGGAGCACGAAATGTTGATGCCGGGGATGCTGACGGACGAGGAGCTAGCGCAACTGGACAGCGCTCGCGGTGTGCACTTCGACGAGCTGTTTCTGGAGTACATGATCAAGCATCACGAGGGTGCGTTGCGTATGGTCGAGGAATTGTTCTCGTCTCACGGAGCTGCCCAGGACGAGACTGTTTTTCGCCTGGCGTCGGACATCTACGCCGACCAGACGACTGAGATCGAGAGAATGCAGAAGATGCTGGCGGCGGTGCGCGCTCGGAAAGCGGGTGGCTAGCTGCCAGCGCAACAAGGCTAGCGACAGGGTCATTCCCCACTCCTTTTCACTTTTCATCGGTACCCTCGTATGCGATTCCTTCCTGATTCATTCCTGGCTCGTACGAGCGTAGCGTCGGCGCTCCTGACTGGTGCCGCCCTTCTGACGGTAGCCTGTACCAGAGGGGTCGTGGTGACTAGCACATCGGTTTCGTCCAATGCGGCTGCGGAGCGGCCGTCGCCTGACCCGCGTGTAGGATTGCGCCCGGGCAAAGTCGATTCGGCGCGGCGCCGCGTGCTCGTGCCGGCGGG
>DATMBI010000169.1:0-2541 GCA_035559375.1 Gemmatimonadaceae bacterium
AGCCCGCCTCGCCCGTCTAGCCCGCTCAACTCGTTGTCGAGCCGTTCACGCTCGCCGGCATCCTTCGTCACGCGCTTGAGCTGCTTCAGCTCGGCAATCCGCTGCTCAAGCGAAGCCGTCCGCTCCCGAACGATTGCCCGAAAGCGATCCGTTTGCGCACGTAGTTCGCCCTCCGAAAGCTTCTGCAGGCGCGCGTAATGCGCATTGATCTCGTCGATGATGGGCTGCACGCGGCGCCGCTCGCGCTCGTGGCGCGTTCCGAACACCTTGGCAACCAGTGTCTTGATCATTCTTCCCTCGTGGTGTACAAGCCGCTCGAGGCGATGTAGCGCTCCACGGACTCAGGGACGAAACCACGCACCGGCTTCCCCCCTTTGATCCGCGCCCTTATTTCGGTCGACGACAGGTCCACACGGCGCGTATTCAGTACGACCGGCTCGAGCGCCCCCGGTCCCCCCGCACCACGCAGTACGTCCATGAGCACCGCTGCATCCGGTAGGGAGCCGCGATCGTCCACGCGCGCCAGCACAGCGACCCGGGCAAGCGCCATGATTCGCCGCGGCTCGCGCCAGCGCGGGAAAGACCAGACTGCGTCCGCGCCGAGGCATAGGAACAACTCCGCACCCCCATGGCGGGACCTGTATGTCTCGAGCGTCTCCACGGTATAAGATAACCCCCCGCGACGGATTTCGATCGCATCCACCGCGAATCGCGGATCCCCTGCGATCATGGAGAGCAGCATGGCGAGACGCGCCTCAGGTGGCGCGGCAGGGCCAGCCGCCTTGAGAGGCTGCCTGGCAGCCGGGACGAACACGAGCCGGTCGAGGCTCAACTGGTCGAACGCGTCGGACGCAGCCAGAAGATGACCCACATGCGGCGGATCGAACGTCCCGCCGAAAATGGCGATCCGCACCGGCTACCCCGGCGGGCGACGCGCCGATGCGCCCGGTGCCACCGCAGGTCCACAGACCTGGGCCACTTCGCGATCCTGCGGATAGCGTTCCCGCATAGTCTGACACACCTCTGCCTTGTCGTCCCGCCACCGAATGGCCTCGTACGCCAAAGCCAGCTTGAGGAACGCGTCTCGAGCCCGCGCGGTTTGGGGATACCGTTCCACGACGTCGCGCAAATAGATGATCGCCGAGTCGTAAGCCTTGCGGCGGAGATAGTGTAAAGCGGTCTCGTAGTCCTTGGTGGCAAACCACTCCTGGAGCACGCCTATCTGCTTGTTGGCCGAGTCAGCCCACTCGCTGTCGGGATACAGGCCCAGCAGCTCCTGGTAGGCCGCGAGTGCTTCGCCCCCGTACAATGGATCCAGGCTCGGGCTACGCCACATCTTCTGATATTCCCGACCCGCCTGGAAGAGAGCGTCGTCAGCTAGCGTGTCGGTGGCGAACGCCTCGGCCATGCGGCGGTAGGTTTGGGCGGCTAGCAAGTGGTCGCCCCGTCCCGCGTACGCCTTGGCGAGGAAAAAGTACGCAGCAGGCAGGAGCGTGTCCCGAGCCGGCAGCTCGTTGGTGAGCTTTTCGAATGCCTGGACCGCATGTTCCCACTTGCGCCGTTCCAGGCGCTCGACGCCAGCCCTGAAAAGCGATTCGCTCGTCGGATAGCTGCTGATGCGGAAGCCCGGCGTGCACGCCCAGGCGGCCGCCGTGGCTAGGATCGCTAGCAGGACTCTGGTTTTCGAAGACATCGAGCAGGTCTTAATCCTTGGCACCGCCTCCAACCTCGCCTCTGCAATGTAAGGCCCGTGGCGGTGGATAATACTAATCGAGCGAGCACCAGCGCGCGGTTGGCCGGATCGAGCTCCGGTGTCAGAACCGCACCTCAGCTGGCGAGGCCGAGTACCGATCTAAAGTACGGTATGGTACGCTCCAACCCCTCACGCAGTGCCACCTTTGGCTCCCATCCCAGCAATTCTCGAGCGCGCGAAATGTCAGGCCTTCTTACGCGAGGGTCGTCCGCTGGCAGCGGGCGGTATTCTATCGCCGAGCTGCTACCGGTCAACTCCAACACCAGTCGCGCCAGCTCGTAGATAGTGAATTCCGTCGGGTTTCCTAGGTTCACAGGCTCGCCATTGCCATAGTGAAACACGCGGTAGATCCCTTCCACCAGGTCTGTCACGTAACAAAAAGAACGTGTCTGGCTGCCGTCTCCGTAGATAGTGAGCGGTTCTTCGCGTAGGGCTTGGACTATGAGGTTGGACACGACCCGACCGTCGTTCGGGCGCATACGCGGGCCGTAGGTGTTGAAGATGCGCACGATGCGCGTGTCCACACCGCGGGCGCGGCGATAGGCCATCGTGAGGGCCTCTGCGAAGCGCTTCGCTTCGTCGTAAACGCTTCTAGGGCCCACTGGATTCACGTGACCCCAGTAACCCTCGTGCTGCGGGTGTATCTGCGGATCGCCGTACACTTCGGAAGTCGAAGCGAGCAAGAAGCGCGCTCCCTTAGCCAGGGCGAGTTCGAGAGCGTTCTGAGTACCCATGGCGCCCGCCTTCAACGTCTCTATGGGGTAGAGGAGGTAGTCCACAGGGCTCGC
>DATMBI010000170.1:0-2212 GCA_035559375.1 Gemmatimonadaceae bacterium
CCCTTCCTGTGACCAAAGTTCCCGCCGGCGATAGCCACCGTCTAGGAGAAACTCCAGGAATTCGCCGTTACGTACCGGGGCGGCGTCGATCCAGAAAGGAGCAAGCTCTACTTCGTGACATGGCCGCTCGTTGTCGTAGGCCACTGTCCGATCGGTAGTACCGATAAGAACACGCCCACCAGGGAAGCGAACCATGGAACCCCACGGAATACTCAGCTGCGCAGGGGGAGTCCGGTACTGCCGGGGTGCGGCGTACGGTGAGCCTCGCTTCAACTGCAGCGTTTGAAGGATGGTCTCGCCATGCTGGTACTCGTGTTGTAACACCATCTGCACAACGTACCAATTCTCGAGAAGGGGTTTGCCCCGCCTCTCGCCAACCCTCTGCAGTCGACCGATGGCACGATCTCTGATCTCCGCCATGGTACGCAGGCATTCGGCAAGCGACGGATAGTCCAACGTTCCCCGTGTGCGCCGCGGGTACTCGAACGGATTGTACTTCCCTGGCATCTCCCCGAAACGCACTGGACCGTCTAAGTTCCGTACGAGCCAGAGTTCCTCGAAGTGAGCTATATGGCCGAGGTCCCATATGATCGGACTCATGATGGGGTCGTGCTGAAGGCGAAGATCGGCCTCCGAAACCGAAGCGATCAGTAGCAAGGTGCGCTGACGCGCCTCGGCCAGCAGAGCGAGCAATTCCTCTAGGGCGGCACCAGCAATAGAGTCCATTGCTCGGTTTACCCCGCTGTCGGGCCCGCCGATCCGCGCCGCAGCCGCCCGAGCACGGGATCGGCGCCCCACCATCGGCGACTGCAGCTAGTCCAGCCAGGCACAGCGAGCGTGACAGCGGCCGCGCTGCATCGTAGCTTCGAAAGCGCTACTGGGAACGTGCGGTTACACCAACCGAGGAGCTTCGCCATATGTCCATCTCGCGCCGCGATTTCGTTGCTACTGGCGCCGCAACGGTCGCCAGTTTGGCCTTCAGCCGCCAGTTAGGTGCAGCACCGGCTGCTTCAGCCGGTGCCCGTGCGCTCGAAATTGGCGCTTCGCCGACCAGTCGGCCAGTAGTCGTCGCCTCCGCCAACGGGCTCCGTGGCGTGAAAGTGGCTTACGACCAGATCGTGGCAGGGGCCGATCCGCTCGACGCCGTCATCGCCGGTGTCAACATCCAGGAGCTGGATCCTGAAGACCAATCGGTGGGCTTGGGAGGCTTACCTAACGAGGAAGGAGTGGTCCAGCTGGATGCGTCGTGCATGCACGGTCCGACGAAGCGTGCCGGCGCAGTGGCCTGCCTGGAGGACATCGCTACGCCGTCGCTCGTGGCCAAGGCCATTATGGACTATACGGACCATATCATGCTAGTTGGGCCCGACGCGAGGCGCTTCGCGCTACGCATGGGGTTCAAGACCCAAAACCTGCTCACCGAGAAAAGCAGACAAGACTGGCTTCGCTGGAAGGCGCGCCTCAACTCCGGCGATGCATGGCTGGATCACGACGAAGATGTGGTCATCAAGTTCTCCACTGGCACCATCAACATGAACGCTGTCACAGCGACCGGCGACCTCAGTTCTGTCACCACGACCTCAGGTTTGGCCTGGAAGATACCGGGCCGCGTCGGTGATTCTCCGATCATCGGAGCTGGGCAGTATTGCGACAACGACGTGGGCGCTGCTGGCTCTACGGGAAGAGGCGAGGCCAACATCATGGTTTGCGGCGGATTCCTTTGCGTGGAGTTCATGCGCCAGGGACTGTCGCCTGAAGAGGCCGTGCTGCGGACACTCCAGCGCGCAGTCGCCATGACACAGAAGCGTCTCCTGGACGACAACGGCCGGCCTTACTTCGATCTCAACTTCTACGCTGTCTCCAAGGACGGACGTTTCGCCGGAGGCGCTATCTACGAAGGAGCGCGCTTCGCCGTCTGTGACGCACAGGGCGCGCGCCTCATGGACTCGGTCTACCTCTTCAAGCGAAACGAACGACCTCGCCGGGTTCCCAGAGAACTCTTCTAGACGTCGCGCGGCATGCGGTTCTCGGATTGGAAGAGCCCTAGAGCTTGTCGCTGCCGGTGCTTGGCCGGAGAAGGCTCGCCAGCCGTGCGGCTTCGCGGGCCAGCAGCGCTGACTCGGCGCTCAACTCTTCCATCTGGCTGCGCTGTGCCCCGGCGGACAACGCAAGCGAACCGGTATTGGCCGAGAGCGCTTCCGCGTCGTGGTGG
>DATMBI010000171.1:0-2715 GCA_035559375.1 Gemmatimonadaceae bacterium
CACCGAGTTGAACCTCGTGTACACAGTTCTAGGCGAGACCAGTCGGCCGGTGCGGCGCTCAGGAGCTCGGGTAGGGGATGCAGTGTACGTCACGGGCGAGCTCGGTGGGCCGCTCGCGGCTTTGCAGGCGCTGTACAGCGGTGCAGAGCCGCGAGCGGCCCACCGAGCTCGCTTGGTGCGGCCGCAGGCGCGCATACGGGAGGGACAGTGGCTCGCGGCCAACGGCGCTACGGCCATGATAGACATCTCCGATGGGCTGGCGAGCGAAGCACGCCACCTTGCGGCGGCCAGCAATGCGGTTATCGAGATCGAGCTAGAGCGACTCCCATGCATCGATGGTGTGGCGCCGGGCGAAGCGGCACGCAGCGGGGAGGAATACGAGCTGCTGCTGACCGCTCCGCCCGACTTGGAAACGGAGAGCTTCCGTAAACGGTTCGGGGTGTCGTTGGCGCGCATCGGCCGCGTCAGTGCCCGAGGACGTGCCGATGTGCTCTTTTTGCTGCACGGGGCGCGCGTTGACGTCGGATCGGGATACGACCACTTTTCGGCGTGATACGCACTCTAGCCGTCATCGTAGTCCTGCTGGTGATCACACCGGTGTTGGCGACCACTGTGCTGGTTGCCAGGGTGCTAGGTGTACGCGATCGCCAGGGTTCGATCTACGACCGCGTTCCGCGGATTTGGGCGCGCGCCATACTAGCCGCTGCTGGTGTTCGAGTCGTAGTTCACGGGGCGCACCGCTTGGCGGTAACCGGGCCGCGCATCTATGTCGCCAACCACGTGAGTTGGTTCGACGTCTTCACGCTGGCTGCCGTTCTGCCGCACTACAAGTTCGTTGGCAAGGCGGAACTGTTCCGCATTCCGCTTTTCGGAGCGGCTGCTCGGGCCGCAGGGATGATCCCCATCGAGCGCGAGAACCGGATGGCAGCGTTCCAGTCGTACGACACCGCAGTCCAGCGCATCAGGGCTGGCGCATCGGTAGTAGTCTACCCAGAGGGGACTCGTGGTCGCAGCTATGCGCTGCGTCCCTTCAAGAAGGGGCCGTTCGTGCTCGCCACGGCCGCGCAAGTGCCTGTGGTTCCGATCGTGCTGCACGGTACTCTGGAGATCATGCGCAAAGGGTCGTGCCGCATCGGGAGTGGCCGTGTGGACGTCCACGTCTTGGAGGAGATCCAGACTGCTGGGTTAGGGTACGAGGACCGCGACCGCTTGGCCCGCACGTGCTGGGAGCGGATGGCAGCACTCCTTCTCCACGAGTACGGTGTCAGCAGTCCCAGTCCGTACGAGAGAACGAAGACCACTATCGAGAGCACCTGACTGTCAATTTCATCACCTAACGAGAGCGAATGTCTACTATAGAAGAAGTCACGGCTAGGGAAATACTCGACAGTCGCGGGACGCCTACTGTCGAAGTGGAAGTAGTGTTGGAAAGCGGCGTCGTCGCGCGTGCAGCAGTCCCGAGCGGGGCATCTACCGGGGCGCATGAAGCTGTGGAGCTCAGGGACGGAGACCCCAAACGCTATTTCGGGAAAGGCGTGCTCACGGCTTGCCGCAACGTGGTAGAGACCATAGCTCCTGCAGTGCGCGGGCTGCCGGCCGAGGAGCAGGTAACTGTGGATCGCGTCCTGATAGAACTGGACGGTACCCCCAACAAGAGTCAATTGGGCGCGAACGCTATCCTCGGCGTATCCATGGCGGTCGCTCGAGCGGCAGCAATGGAGGCAGGTTTGCCGCTGTACCGTTACTTGGGCGGGCCGCTCGCGAGGACTCTGCCTGTGCCGCTCATGAACGTGCTCAACGGTGGGGCTCACGCTGCTAACAGCGTAGACTTCCAGGAGTTCATGATCGTTCCTGTGGGTGCCGATCGCTTCTCCGATGCCCTCCGCATGGGATCCGAGGTCTTTCACTCGCTCAAGCGAGTGCTGTCCAGTCGGGGGCTTCTTTCTGGAGTAGGGGACGAGGGTGGATTCGCCCCCAACCTCGCTCGAGACGAAGAGGCTTTGCAGCTGCTAGTGGAGGCCATAGAGGCGGCAGGCTACCAACCGGGGCGTGACGTGGCGTTGGCTATCGACTGTGCTGCTACGGAGCTTTACCGAGACGGGCAGTATCGCTTCGACAAGAGCGGGGCGCCTTCGCGTGACGCGCGTGCCATGATCGAACTCTACGCGGGCTGGCTGGGGGAGTATCCCATCGTGAGCATCGAAGATGGCTTGGCGGAGGACGACTGGGAGGGGTGGTCGCTACTCACGGCGGAACTGGGGGATCGCGTTCAACTCGTGGGCGACGACCTTTTTGTCACTAACACTGAACGCCTGGCGAAGGGGATCGAGAGCGGTGTGGCCAACTCGATCCTCGTGAAACTCAACCAGATCGGGACAGTGACGGAGACGCTGGAAACCATAGAGATGGCGCGGAGCGCTGGCTATCTAGCTGTAGTTTCGCATCGTAGTGGAGAAACCGAGGACACATTCATCGCCGACCTAGCGGTGGGTACAGGGGTCGGCCAGATCAAGACTGGTAGCGTGGCCCGCACGGACCGGGTGGCAAAGTACAACCAGCTTCTTCGCATCGAGGAGGAATTGGGAGACGTGGCCGAGTATCCCGGTGGGGCCGTATATGGGCTGTGAGATACTGGTCCCGCCGCGCGGTGTGGCCATCGCTTCGTCGGGGATGAGTCGGTGAAGGCTCACCCGTCGGTACGGCGCCTACTGTTGT
>DATMBI010000172.1:0-2437 GCA_035559375.1 Gemmatimonadaceae bacterium
TCTGCGCGAAGCTAGCGACGACTCGCTGGTGTTGTTGGACGAGCTGGGTGCGGGCACGGATCCAGCCGAGGGAGCTGCGCTAGGTGGTGCTGTGCTGGAGGAACTCACTAGGCGCGGTGCTCTCACCATCGCCACCACCCATCTGGGTGGCCTCAAAGAGTTCGCGGCCACGGTGCCCGGATTCGTGAACGGGTCGTTGCAGTTCGATGCCGAGGCGATGTTGCCCACATATCGCTTCCTCAAGGGCGTCCCGGGGCGTTCTTACGGTATCGCCATAGCCGAGCGGCTGGGGCTTGCGGAAGCCGTAGTAGACCGAGCCCGAGAGCTACTGCCGCGCCAAGAGCGCGAGGCGTTAGCGTTGCTGGAGCGGCTCGAGGCAAAGGAGCGTGCGCTGGCAGAGTTAGAGCAGGAAGCAGTACGGCTGAGGGATCGAGCTCGGGAACTCAGTGTCTCTTTGGAAGAACGAGAGCGAGCCATACAGCGGCGCGAGCGTGCCCTGCGGCTCGAGACTCGAGCCGAGGTGCGCAAGGAGCTGTTGGAAGCGCGACGCGAGATAGAGCGAATGGTCTCCCGCGCGAGAAATGCAGCTGGCGAGCAGAATGAGGTGATTCGCTCCGTGCGCCGCGAAATCGAGCAGTGGCTTGCTTCGCAAGCTAAGGAGCTCGTCGAAGAAGGCCGTGAGGACACACAGCCTGGTCACGGGAGCGTGGACGATCTGGAGCTCCAGCCCGGCACCGAGGTGGCTGTGGCGGCGCTAGGCGGGAGGAGAGGGCGAGTGCTGGAGCGTAGGGGAGCGGAGTATCTGGTCGCAGTCGGTAGTGTAAAGTTCTCACTCCGGGGAGATCAGCTCGTGCCGGTGCCTGCGAGCGAGCGGCGCGTACCGGCGAGCGTTTCCGGGGCACTCCCCGCGGAGGAGGCGGTCAGCGAGATCGACGTGCGCGGCCTCAGGGTGGACGAGGTAGCTGCGGTCGTCGAGCGTGCCTTGGATTCTGCCATTCGCGCGGACCTGCGACAGCTGCGTATCATTCATGGCAAGGGTACGGGAGCGCTGCGAGCCCGAGTGGCTGAGATTCTGCGCAGCGATCCCCGCGTCAGCAGTTTCGCTATAGCCCCCTGGAACGAGGGAGGCGCGGGAGTGACGGTGGTAAGACTGTGATCCCGGACGAGGAAATCGAGCGTGTGAGGGAGGCGGCCGACATCGTCGGCATAATCGCCGAGTACGTTCCCCTCAAGCGCGTCGGATCGGACTTTCGCGGTCCCTGCCCGTTTCACCAAGGTACACATCGTAACTTTTCTGTGTCGCCGCGCCGCCGGATGTACCATTGCTTCGTTTGCAACGAAGGTGGCGACGTCTTCTCGTTCTTGCAGAAGCGATTGGGCGTAGACTGGCCCACCGCCGTTCGGATGGTAGCTGCACGCTCCGGCATCGAGTTGAGGGAGGTAGTGTCGCGTCGCTCGGAAGCAGATCCGCGAACTCCTATCTGGGAACTGAACAAGGCGGCCGAACTGTTCTTCCAGCGTTGCCTTTGGGAAAGCGATGAGGGCGAGCTGGCGCGGGAATACCTGGCGAGTCGTGGAGTGGGGAGGGCAGCCGCTGAACGCTTCGGATTGGGCTTTGCGCCGCGTGACGGTGACCGGCTGCGGGAGCATCTAGGAGGCTTGGGTTACGACGAGGCTCGGCTTCTCGAGGCCGGTCTCTTCATGAAGTCGGACGACGGTGCAGCTCTGCGTGCGCGATTCCGGAACAGGCTTATCTTCCCCATCTACGATCTGGCGGGGCAGGTCGCCGGGTTCGGCGGCAGGCTTCTCGGGCCTGGAGAGCCCAAGTACCTCAATTCAGCGGATTCTCTAGCGTTCAACAAGGGGCGCTTACTGTACGGCCTCAATTGGGCGCGCAATGCGATCCGTCGCAAGGACCGCTCGCTTCTGGTGGAGGGGTATTTCGACCTAGTGCGAGCCGTCTTAGCTGGCTTCGAGGAGGCAGTAGCGCCACTAGGTACGGCGCTCACGTCGGAGCAGGCTGCGCTACTGGTGCGCTACAGCAAGAACGTGTTCCTGGCATACGATGCAGACAAGGCCGGACGCAAGGCTACCTTCAGGGCTGGGGACGAATTGCTGCGCTACGGAGCTGCTGTGCGGGTGGTACAGCTTCCGGCGGGGCTGGACCCCGATGCCTTCTTGCGCCAGCAGGGTAGCGAAGCTCTCGAGCATCTCGTGGGGAAAGCCAAGGACGTACTGGAGCTCAAGATCGCACTCCTGCGAAAAGGCGGGTGGTTCGCTGACCTGCACAAGCGGCGCCGGGCGGTAGATCACCTCCTTCCTACATTGCGGGCTACCGCGGATCCGGTTACGAGAGATCTCTACGTCGGGTGGGTGGCGGCGGCGGCGGGCTTGGATCGAAATGTCTTGGAGCGCGAGGTATCTGGTTTGGCGGCGG
>DATMBI010000173.1:0-2207 GCA_035559375.1 Gemmatimonadaceae bacterium
GTGCGATGATCATGGACCGGGACGCCGTGGTGCGTGCCGGCGAGTTCGTCGACGACACCATGTTCTATCGCGAGGCGCATCGCAGGATCTTCCGGGCCATAAAGGCACTCAACGAGCGCGGCGTAGTGGTGGACGTCTTGACTCTAGCTGACGAGTTGGCACTGCGTGGCGAGTTGGAAGCTGTGGGTGGAAAGGAGTATCTATCGCTCCTTTTGGACGCGGTGCCCACGGCCGCTAACGTCGAATACCACGCGGCCATCGTGAGAGACAAGGCGTTGATCCGGCGACTTATAGAAACGTCGACCGAACTGATTGCCGATGCCTTTCGTGGTAGGCATACTGCGACCCAGCTGCTGGACAGAGCCGAACAGCGGATACTTCAGATCAGCCAGCAGCGCGGGCACGAGGGGGTTTATCGGATCAAGCAGCTGCTCTGGGACACCATGGAGCGCATCGAGCTCCTGGCGGCCTCGGGCGGTCGGGCGGTCACCGGTGTCGCCAGTGGCTTCCCAGCCCTGGATAGGTTGACGCTGGGATTCCAGCCATCCGAACTGATCATAGTGGCAGCGCGCCCGTCTATGGGCAAAACTGCGTTCGTGCTCAACGTGGCTCTGAACGCAGCGGTGCGCCACAAGGTTCCCTTAGCGTTTTTCTCTCTGGAAATGGCCAAGGAGCAACTCGTCGCTAGGATGTTGGCCTCCGAAGGGTTGATCGAGGCGCAGAAGTTGCGCAGCGGCCAGCTAAGCAGCGACGACTTCGCTAACCTCGCTAAGGCCATGGGGATTTTGACGCAGGCTCCGATCTGGATCGACGACACGCCAGCGCCCACTGTCATGGAGCTTCGTGCCCGAGCCCGGCGTTTGGTAGCCGAGCACCAGATCAAGATGGTGGTTATAGACTACCTGCAGTTGATACAAGGACCGCCCGACGCTGAGAACAGACAGCAGGAGATAAGTGCGATTTCCAGGTCGCTCAAACACTTGGCGAGGGAATTACAAATTCCTGTGATAGCGCTTTCGCAGCTCTCCCGTGCACCGGAGCAGCGTTCTGGTGAGAATCGCCGGCCTCAGTTGTCTGACCTACGTGAATCGGGTGCCATCGAGCAGGATGCCGATGTAGTCATGTTTCTGTATCGCCCGGAGTACTACGAAGGGACGCACGACGAACGAGGCGAGCCGCGCCGCCTTGCTGACGGGACTCCTTTGGAGGGACTCGCCGAGCTGATAATCGGGAAGCAGCGCAACGGACCCACCGATACGATTCGCTTGTACTTCCACAAGAAGTACACTCGGTTCGACGACTGGGAAGCCGTAACGCAGTAGAGCGGACACCTTTGTCGCGAGAGATGCACATTTCGAAGGCTCCGGGGCAACTGCCTCGCAACGCCACACCGCCGGAGTTGCGACTTCCGGAGGGGGCGAGGCCGGACGTGGGTGTGGTGATCGTGGCGGCCGGTGAGGGGAGGCGGGCTGGCGGGGGGGAGCTAAAGCAATTCCGTTGGGTTGCTGGCAAGCCGATGCTACTGCACGCAATCCATGCGTTCCAACGCCGGCCGGACGTGGCTCTCGTGGTATGCGTCCTCCCGCGCCAATTCGCCGCAGATCCTCCTCCGTGGATTTTTCAGTCTGACCTGGATCGCTTGCTCGTCTGTGCAGGCGGTCTCAGGCGGAGCGACTCGGTGCTCAATGGCCTCGAGGAGCTAGACGGCGGTATCGAGGTCGTGGTGATACACGATGCGGCACGTCCCCTCGTGTCCGATCGAACGATATCGGCTGTAATTGATGCGGCTAGGAAGGGGCGTGGCGCGGTGGCTGCGCTGCCGGTCGTGGACACGCTGAAGGAAGTGGGTGCTGACGGGCGCATTGTGCGTACTGTGGGTCGTGAGCGGCTTTGGAGAGCTCAGACACCGCAAGCGTTTCCACGCTGGATGATAGAGCAGGCCTACCTCGAAGCTGCCAGGAGTGGCGTGTCCGGCAGCGACGATTCCGTTCTCTGCGAGCACCTAGGGTTTCCCGTGACCGTCGTGCCGGGGAGCGAGCGCGCGCTGAAGATCACTGTCGAGTCGGATTTTGCGGTGGCCGAAGCGTTGGCGAGCTTGGATGAGTAGGCTAGTGCGGTCGGTTGTAGATTGTAGTAGCTCGCGCTGTAGAGTCACGACTCCGTGCTGGCCAAGCCGCTGGCTGGAGACTGCTCCCGATAAGCCCAGT
>DATMBI010000174.1:0-4869 GCA_035559375.1 Gemmatimonadaceae bacterium
AAAAGGCGCGCCACCACCAGCACGGCCAGCATGGTCAGCACCGGTGGGATCGCCAGCGTTCGCGACGTGATCAGAGGGAGCACCAGGTTACCCTCGATCAAATGCGTCAGTACCCCGAGCAGCAGCACGAGCAAGAAGTGCACGCCAGGCCCGAAGCCCCATACTCCCTCGCCCCCGAGCACGAACAGAGCAGGGAGTAGCGTCCCGACCAGAGTGCCGAAGAAGGGTACGACAACGATGACACCCACGAAAACACCGAATGTCAACCAATACGGGACCTGGAGTACGTAGAGCCCCACCGCCGTCATGAATCCCAGCACCACCATCGCCGCCAGCTGCGCCCCTAGCCAGGCACGAAGGACCGCGGTTATATCCGAGAGCAGGTCGCGCACCAGGTCACGGTGCACAGGAGGGAAAAGCGCGATGAGCCATTCGCGGTAAACGCGCGGATAAAGCGCGAGATAGATGGCCATCACACCCACCGCCACTAAGTTGATCAGCCAGTGACCCAATCCGACTACGGTGGGAAAGATCCGTCCCATGCTCCCCTTCAACTGCTCTACTGCGGCACCGATCAACTCGGCGTTGGAAAGCGGCAGTTCCCGGAGAGCTGGATAACGGGCCGCCAGCCGCGCGAGCCCCTCCTGCCATGCTCTGACGTACTGAGGGAGGACGGCAATCAACTGCCTCGTTTGCTCCACCACCGGAGGTACCAGTGTCGCTACGAGACCCCAGACTGCCATCAGGGTGCCAGCCACAGCCAAGGAAAAGGCGAGTCCGCGCGGGAGCCTCAGCCGCCGTACCAAGAAGTCCGTGATGGTGCCGAAATAGAGCGACAGGAGAATCGCGACGAAAAGAAGCAGCAGTATGTCGGCGATCCTCCACAGCAGGAGGAGAAAAAGAACTGTCGTTACGGTCGCGCCTAGAGCAGGACCGAACCGGAACGAGGCGGCTGGGTTAGTCAACCGCGTGGTTTCTGGCCGTGGGTTTCGTCTTCGATGTCAGCGAGAACGTCGCCACTTGCGGAACCACTGCCGATCTGCCGCTGCTCCGCACCTCCGCTGGGGAGCAGTCCCATCTTTTGTTTGAGCGCCAGCAGCTGGGCCTCGGCAGAAAGAGTCGAGGCGGAGCGCTCCAGTTGCTTGAAGTCGCGCTGCAGGCGGTCGCCCGAAAATTCCTCTTCGAGTTCAGCGTTGGCTCGTATCAGGCGTTCGTTCTGGGCGATCTTTTCTTCCATCCGTGCGAAAGCCTCGAACGCCGAACGCTCCGAAAGCGCCGACATAGTCTCGGCGATGCGACGTTGTGCCTGGGCACGCCGCTGCCGAGCTAGCAACAGGTTCTTCTTGCGTCGCGCCTCCTCGATCTTGTCGTTCAGGTCCCGCAGTGCTGCCTTGAGCTTTTCCGTCTCCATCCGGTGGGCCTGCCAGGTCGCTTCCAGTTGCTCGGCGTGGGCCGCGTGCTCCTTCTGGCGTACCAGCGCTTCCAAAGCCAGGTCGTCGCGCCCCTCGCGCACTGCGAGCATCGCCTTCTGCTCCCAGTCCTGAGCCAAGCGATACTCCGCGTCGGCTTGGTCGCGGAGGCGTTTTTCGTCCGCGATGGCCGCAGCCACCTGTTGCTTGGCTTTCACGAGCTGGTCACGCATATCCACGATGATCTGATTGAGCATCTTCTCCGGATTCTCCGCAGAAGAGATCAGATCGTTGATGTTGGATCTAATGAGCGTGGCGAGCCGATCGAAAATCCCCATAGTTCAGCCGTCCTCGCGGTACGTGGCCAGCTCGCGCAAGTGCGTGGCCAAGGCCAGGGTCATGCTCTCGTAGCTAGCGAGAAACTCCTCGAAATCCAAGTGCTCCAGTTCCAGAGCCTCGGTCAGCACCACCGCGTTATCGGTGATTCCGTACGAGCCATGCACCAAGTCCGTGGCGTTGAGCTCCAGAAGCCTCCGATTCAGTTGCGCGAAGCGCCCGTCGTCGCGAGGGAGATCCATGACCTTGACGCGCAGCACGAGTACTGGCGGCGAATAGTGCACGACCAGGTCCACGTCCAGGGCCCCACCGGGGCGCACCACCCATAGGCCGGGTTCGACCTCACGGTACACTGCCCCTTCGGCAGCGAGCCGGTCCAGCCAACCTTCGATTTCTTCTCGTGTAACCATGGCTGTTCGAGAATGCTGACCCTGTTCTATACGTCCCCCGTCCGCCCCGCGTTTCACCAGGCGCCCCGGCCCGCAACCCACTCGCCAAGATAAGCGCGGCAAGCGCCGCGCGCGAGGCAAGCTCGGTGTTCAATCCAGGGTCAACAACCGCCGCAAATATTGCCCTGTGTAGCTCTCCGGTACAGCCGCCACGGCCTCTGGTGGACCAGCTGCGATTACCCGTCCTCCGCGCTCGCCGCCTTCAGGACCGAGATCGATGATCCAGTCGGCTGTTTTTACGACATCTAGGTTGTGCTCGATTACGAGAACGGTGTTCCCCCTGTCTACGAGGCGGTGCAACACTTCTAGCAGAAGGCGTACGTCCTCGAAATGCAGACCCGTGGTGGGCTCGTCCAGGATATAGAGTGTGCGGCCTGTCTCGCGGCGCGAGAGTTCGCTCGCCAACTTCACTCTTTGTGCTTCGCCTCCTGAAAGCGTGGTAGCGCTCTGCCCCAGCTGGATGTACCCGAGGCCGACAGCCTGCAGCGTTTCTAGCTTGTGGCGAATGCGGGGCTGATTTTCGAACACAGTTAGCGCCTCGTCTACGGTTAGCTGCAGCACGTCCGCGATGCTCATCCCGCGGAACTGGACTTCCAGCGTTTCGCGGTTGTAGCGCCGCCCGCGACAGACCTCGCAGGGAACGTAAACGTCGGGTAAGAAGTGCATCTCGATCTTTACGAGGCCGTCTCCTTGGCAGGCCTCGCAGCGCCCTCCCTTGACGTTGAACGAGAAGCGACCGGGACCGTAGCCGCGCAGCTTGGCTTCGGGGAGCTCAGCGAACAGTTCCCGTATCGGCGTGAAGAGGCCCGTGTAAGTGGCAGGATTGGAGCGCGGCGTCCGGCCGATGGGGCTTTGATCTATGGCTATCACCTTGTCTATGTGCTCGAGGCCACTGATGCCGCTATGCGCTCCAGGAATGACGCGGGCGCGGTAGTAGTGCCGCGCCAGAGCTCGATGCAGTATGTCCTCGACGAGCGTGGACTTGCCGGAGCCAGAGACACCCGTAACGGCCACGAAGAGCCCTAACGGTATCTCGACATCGATGTTCTTGAGGTTGTGCTCTCGGGCACCGTGCACCGTGAGAAGCAGCCGCTGGTCCCGTTTGCGGCGCGCCGCAGGCAGCGGTATGCGACGCCGGCCAGACAGGTAGCTACCGGTTAGCGACGCTTCGCACGCCATGATCTCGCCGACGCTACCCGCAAACACTACTTGGCCTCCGTGCGTTCCAGCACCGGGACCTAAGTCTATGACGTAGTCGGCCGAGCGGATCGTCTCCTCGTCATGTTCGACCACAATCACCGTGTTGCCCAAGTCGCGCAAAGCAGCCAGGGTGCGCAGGAGTCGAGCGTTGTCGCGCTGATGGAGGCCGATAGATGGTTCGTCCAGAATGTAGAGCACACCTACGAGCCTGGAGCCGATTTGAGTGGCCAAGCGAATACGCTGCGCCTCTCCACCGGACAGCGACTCGGCAGGACGGCCCAGCGTTAGGTAGTCGAGGCCCACATCCACCAAGAAGCCTAGCCGCTCCCTGATTTCCTTGAGCACGGGACCGGCAACGGCCGGGTCCAGCCCCGCCTCTCCGTCCTTGCGCAGCGGCACGTCGCGGAAAAACGCCAGTGCCTCCGCGATGGACATTTCGATCACTTCGCCGATGTTACGACCGTGTACGGTGACAGCTAGCGACTCCGGCCTCAGCCTGCGGCCACCGCAGGCAGTGCATGGCCGGGTGATCATGTACTGAGACAGCTCAGAGCGCACAGCGTCGGAGTCTGTCTCGTGGTAGCGCCGCCGCACGGAGGCGAGGATCCCCTCCCACTGAAACGAGGCGTGCTTACCCCCGCGAGACAACCGGTCGTGCCCGGCTTGCCTCCCGTACAACAGCACCTGGCGCGTTGCTTCAGGGAGTTTCCCCCAAGGTGTGTCGAGATCGAAACCCAGCTCTGAAGCCAGCCCCGGCAGAATGACGCGCCGCAGGTAGCCGTCGGGGGCACCCCAGGGGAGCACTGCACCCTCCAGCAACGATAGGCGCGGATCGCCCAGGACCAGTTCTTCGCTAGCCTCGTAGCGCGTTCCCAGGCCACCGCACGAGGTACAAGCTCCGAAGGGCGAATTGAAGGAGAAGTGACGCGGCTCCAACTCAGGGATCGAAATGCCACAGGTCGGGCAGCCGTACTTCTCGGAGAACAGCAGTGGTTCGCCCTCCGCCGGCATGACTTCGACGACACCCTGGGCCAACCGCAAGGCTGTCTCCAGAGAGTCTACCAGGCGAGCTCGATCGTCGCGGGCTAAGAGCAGCCGGTCCACTACCACCGCTATGCTATGGTTGCGGCGCCGGTCCAGGCGAGGCGGCCGCGACAGTTCTACCAGCTCTCCGTCCACGCGGGCGCGGACGAACCCCTGACGTTGGACCTGGTCGAAGAGCTCCTTGAACTCCCCTTTGCGCTCCCTCACCAGAGGAGCCAGTATCTCCAGCCGCGTCCCCTCTGGCAGTTCCAGCAGCTGATCCGCGATCTGCGTGGCGCTTTGACGGCCCACCGGGCGCCCGCAACGCGGGCAGTGTGGGGTCCCCGCTCGGGCGTAGAGTAGCCTCAGGTAGTCGTAAATCTCGGTTACCGTACCGACCGTGGAGCGCGGGTTGTGGCCGGCAGTCTTCTGCTCGATGGAGATGGCTGGTG
>DATMBI010000175.1:0-2344 GCA_035559375.1 Gemmatimonadaceae bacterium
CTGCCACCGGAGCTACGTGTGAGCTTCTCGTGGCCACAAACTCCTTATTCGGTCCAGGGGTCACGACGGCCGGTTTGCTCACAGCCGCCGATATCCGGCGGGTTCTCGATGGCCGCAGGGATTTGGACGTGGCGCTGGTCACCGCTGAATGTGTCAACGACGACGGCCTGTTTCTGGACGACGTTCCATTCGAGCAGTTGTGCCAGGAGCTATCGGTGCCGCTATTGTTGTCGTACGACTTCGTGGATGTTCTGGCAGAGGGGAGGGGGGCCGTTCCCAAGACGGCTGGGATTGCGTGAACGTTCCAGTGGTAGCGATTGTCGGCCGGCCTAACGTCGGCAAGTCGGCATTGTTCAATCGACTGGTCGGGCAGAACTCGGCCATTGTCAGTCCGGAGCCGGGTACTACCCGTGACCGGCATTTCGCCCGGACCGAGTGGGCAGGGCGGGCTTTTTTTCTGGTCGACACGGGGGGGATCACCGGCGATGAGGAAAGCCCGCTGGACGTGGCGGTTAGGCGCCAGGTGGAGCAGGCGATCGGTGAGGCGGACCTGTTGCTGCATGTAGTGGATGCCCTTGCGGGCTTGCATCCTGTGGACTTCAAGGTTGCCGAGTTGCTGCGCCGGTCGGAGAAACCGTCGCTACTGGTCGTGAACAAGGTCGACGATCCAAAGGATGCGTCGTGGTACGAGTTTTACGAGCTCGGTGCTGGCGAGCCGCATCCGGTGTCGGCTTTGAACGGCCGCCAGAGCGGCGATCTTCTGGATGCGATCGTGGCGAGAATCCCAGCCGCAAGGGAAGATTCACCGGAAGGAATCCGCGTGGCCGTTATCGGGCGACCTAACGTGGGAAAGTCTTCCTTCGTGAATCGCTTGCTCGGCGAGGAGAGGTTGGTAGTGGCTGCTGAAGCGGGGACGACGCGCGATGCCATCGATGCGACCCTGCGCTATCATGGCAATCACTTGGTATTCGTGGACACAGCAGGACTGCGGCGGCAGGCGCGGATTCGGGAAGGGGTGGAGTTTTACTCCTCCCTGCGTACCCAGCGAGCCATCGAACGTGCAGACATCTGTTGCCTGATTCTCGACGCAACGGAGGGGCTGCACAATCAGGACCTCAAGATAGCCTCGATGGCCTGGGACGCCGGATGCGGCCTAATAACAGTGGTAAACAAATGGGATTCGGTGGAGAAGGACGCGAATACTGCGGCTCAGTTCGAGAGGTCATGCCGTGCGAAAGCTCCCTACCTGGAGTTCGTGCCATTCGTCTTCGTGTCGGCGCTGACAGGTCTGAGGGTGTCGAAGACACTCGAAGTCATAATGCAGGTCGCTGCTGAGCGCACTAAACGCATCGCAACCGCTGAGGTAAATGCAAGGCTGCGGGAGCTGGTTGCGAGGTTGCAACCACCGCAAACCGCAGGCCGCGAGGTCAAGCTCCTCTACGCTACGCAGGTAGGAGTCGCGCCACCGACCTTTGCTGTTTTTTGCAATTATCCTGAGTTGGTGGAGGAGAACTACGTGCGCTATCTCCACAGCGGCTTCCGGGAGTCATGGCGCTTTGCGGGTAACCCTATCCGGATTCTGCTGAGGAGGCGTTCGGAATGAAGGTTCTTTTCGGTGTCGCGATTTCGTATGCCGCGGGGTCGATTCCATGGGCTTGGCTCGCAGGGAAGTTGCTACGGGGGATCGATTTACGGGAGCACGGCTCCGGTAACCTTGGCGCGACGAATGTGTACCGAATTTTGGGCCTTCCTGCTGCCGTAGTCGTGCTGTTGCTGGATGCGGCCAAAGGCGCGGTGCCCACACTCCTCGTGCCTGGTGCCTTGGGGCTGGAGAGTGACCTTTTCGCCGCGGCTTGTGGTCTGGCTGCGATCGTCGGGCACATGTGGCCGGCCTATTTCCTCTTGCGAGGGCAGCGTGGTGGGGGCAAGGGCATTGCCACTTCGGGTGGTGTGTTCTTGGTGCTAGCGCCGCTTGCATTCTCGGTAGCCTTCGGTGTGTTCGCCATAGCCCTAGCGTTGTGGCGTTACATGTCTTTGGCTTCCTTGGTAGGCGCACTGACATTCACGGTGGCCGTAGCTTGGCTCCACGGTGGCCGCTCCGTGCTTTTCGCCATAGCGATGGTCGTGGCGATACTCGTTGTCTGGCGTCACAGGGGCAACATACGAAGGCTAGCGAATGGGACCGAGCCGAAGCTCGTCTGGCGGGCGAGATCGTAGTATGCGCTGTGCGGTGATCGGAGGTGGTGCATGGGGAACAGCTCTAGCGGATCTCATGGCCCGGAGCGGGCACGAGACGTGGCTCTGGGCCCGCGAGCCAGACGTGGTGGAGCATGTGGAAGAGGCG
>DATMBI010000176.1:0-2161 GCA_035559375.1 Gemmatimonadaceae bacterium
CAGCTGCGTGAGCCCGGGGAATACCCTGCGGGTACGTCCTGGGGATAACGGTCATGCGCCTCAACCTGTGGACGAGGGTGACTGTCCCGCGACGTATGTGCCGGCTGTCCGGAAAGGCTTCTTGAGCAGGCTGACCTTCAACTTCTCGATCGGGCAGCCGTTCTGAACATGGCACGGGCGCGACTGGTCATCGGCGTAGCTGCTGCTCTCGTTGCCGGCACGCTGCTGTTGGGATTCCTCGTTTTGGCAGTGGTCGCTCGAACCGAGCTAGGTAGGGACGTGGTGCGGCGCATGGTAGTCGACCTAGTGAACCGCGGCGTAGAGGGTCGCGTATACCTCGGTCGCCTCAGCGGGTCGTTCCTGCGCGATATCGGCATCGATTCGCTCGAGATACGCGACGCCCAGGATTCGTTATTCGTGGCATCCGGTCCTCTGTCGCTGCGATTCGACCCTCGCGATCTGTTGGAACGGCGAATACGCTTGACCGAACTGCGTGCGCAGAGATTGCGCGTTCATCTGGAGCAAGACAGCTCGGGTCGGTTCAACTTCGAGAGGATATTCGCACCCGGCCCCCCTGGTCCGCCCCAGGAAGGTGGTAGGCGTTGGGGTGACTACATAGCGCTCGACAGCGCAGTTCTGGATAGTTTCGATGTTCGCTTGAGCACCGTGTGGCGCCCCCCGGACACGTTGCGCGGCACGGCGCGCGATAGCGCTATCGCAGGTGCGCTGGCGCAGCCTGGCAAGGAGATCCGTCGTGCCGACGGTTGGCTCACGGAAATTCGCCACTGGCGCAACGGCCGCCTAGTGTTGGGTCGCTCGCGCCTGGACGACAGAGATACGGCGGGACGTTACTTCCGGGTATGGCGACTGGATGTGGACGAGTCGGACCCTCCATTCTCGTTCCGCAACGTGCAGGGGGAAGTCCGGTTGCGTAACGATTCGCTTCTGGTGGACCTCGGGCACTTCGAACTTCCTGGTTCTCGGGGGCGCTTACGCGGCAGCGCCAGCTGGCGAGAGGGACCAGTGCGACTGGATCTGGCCGTGGAGGCAGATACCGTCGCACTCGCCGACATCGCGTGGGTGTACCCTACGATGCCACGCCAAGGCGGTGGGCGGCTCCGGCTCAAAATAAGGAGTGGCAGCGATCCGAGGATCGTGGAATACGCGATCGAGGATATGGACGTCACGACCACCGGCTCGCGGCTCCGAGGAAACATGACGCTCGGAGTAGGCGCTCCTGTGTTGGTGGTAAAGGACGTCGATCTGGTGGCGCAGCCTCTCGATTTCCGATTGATCGCTGTTTTCAATGGCGGTCCGCTTCCTTTGCCATGGCGAGGAACGATCAGCGGGACGCTACGAGCGAGCGGGGGACCGCTGGACAGGTTTCGTGTCGAGCAGGCCGAGATCGTATTTCGCGACGGCAACGTTCCCGGCGCAGTAGCGGTGGGACGCGCCTGGGGAGAGTTGGACATCTCTGAGCCGGCGGCAACAGTTTTCCGCGGGCTGCACGTGGAGGCCGACCAGCTCGACTTGCGTACGTTGCAAGCGCTCTCGCCCGTGTTCCCTCGCCTCAATGGCACCATAGCGGGGAAGGCCACGCTCGATTCCTCCTGGTTGGATGTGCGCTTCCGCGACGCGGATCTGGTGCATCGTGACGGCAGCGGACCGGAAACCAGGGCCATAGGAGGCGGGAGGCTGACCTTTGCGGACACGGCTACCATCTACGACGTGGCGCTCGTCCTGACGCCGCTCTCCTTCACTACGTTCGGCCGTGCTTACACAGAGGCCAAGATTCCGCTGACGGGGGAATATCGGGGCCCGTTACGTCTCCAAGGCACGCTTGCAGACATGGTAGTGAGCACCGAGCTTCGGGGCCCCGCCGGCGTTATGGGCTACGACGGTCGAGTGGACGCCGATTCTGTCGGTGGATATGGGTTCCGGGGCGTACTGCGCTTCGCCACGCTAGACATCCCCACACTCACCGCTCCGTCAGAACGCCGCCGCACAGAGTTGTACGGCCGCGTCTCGTTGGACATCGCCGGTGATTCGCTGGCCAATCTCGAGGGTTCGGTGGATGTGGAATTGGCGCGCTCCTTCGTGGACAGCGTGCGCATCGACACTGCGAGGGTAGTGCTGCGGGCCCACGGCGGTCGGGTGGTTG
>DATMBI010000177.1:0-4140 GCA_035559375.1 Gemmatimonadaceae bacterium
GCTCTCAACAACCCTATCAAACGCTCGAGATCGGGACGAATCGTCGGTTCGCCTCCGGTTATGCGTAGGCGACGCAGGCCCAGAGGGGCCAGCTCGGCTACTATCGCCGCGATCTCTTCGTATGTGAGGATCTCGTCCCGCGGTAACCACTGCAGCCCCTCGCGGGGCATGCAATAGAGGCACCGAAAGTTGCAGCGATCGGTGACCGATATCCGCAAGTACTCGATCCGCCTGCCCCACTGGTCTACCAGGGCACTACTCATTGCACACCTATCCTCGTGGGATCCACCCACTCACGCGTGCCGTCCACGTACTCCTCGCACTTCCAGATCGGAACACGCTTCTTGAGTTCCTCGATTACGTAACGTGCAGCATCGAACGCCGGGCCCCTATGCGGGTGTGCAGCCGCCACAGCTACGCTAACCTCGCCGACCACCAATCGCCCGAGTCTATGCCGCACTAGCACACGCACGCCCGGATAGCGAGAACTAGCTTCCTGTACTATACGCCCTAACTCCTCCTCGGCCATGGTCTCGTAGGCGCTGTAGTCGATGGCAGCAACAGCTCGCCCGCCATTGAGGTTGCGCACCCGCCCCGAGAAGAGCACTACCCCGCCCACCTCGGGAGCAGCGAGACTTTCGAGCAAATCTGAGACGTCGATCGGCCCACGAGTTAGAAATGACACCCTATCCTCCAGCGACCGGCGGAATGACAGCCACCTCGTCGCCAGCGGCCAGTACAGTGTCAGGCGCCGCATATCGCGCGTTCACAGCAACCATAGGACGCGACGCCAACGCCCTCCCATGGACGAGCCGCGAGAGTTCTGCCAAGAGGTCGCTCACCCGGGCACCATCCGGTAGATCGAGGTTCACCTCCGAGCGACCCGCAGCGTCCGCAGCGCTTGCGAAGAGCAACACCCTGACGTTCATAGCACGCCCCCGTCTACCCAGGAACGCTACGAAGGTGCAACCTGCAATGCCAGGTGGAGGTTCGAGACCTCCGACAGCGGCGCCCAAGCCCGCTGGGAACCCTAAGACGACTCCTTGACCCCAGTCGGAGGCGCCAGGTCCGCAACCATGGCCCGAAGTTCCTTGGAGGGCTTGAATACCGGCACTGGCCGAGCAGCTACCTCCACCGGTTCACCCGTACGGGGGTTACGAGCCATGCGGTTTTTCCTATGCCGGATCTTGAAGGTGCCGAAGCCGCGCACTTCGATATTCTGCTGCTGCTGAAGCGCCTCCTTTATGGCGTCCAGGAAGGCGTCGACGACCCTGGCACAATCCTTCTTCGAGATCATCGGCCCTGCTGTTTTGGCAATCTGCTGGGTGACGCGCTCGACGAGGTCAGCCTTGGTCATTTTGGTGCGCTCTCCGAAGAAACCCGGCCTCACGAATCCCGATGACGGGACCGAACTTAGGCCGATTACACGTTGTGTGTCAAGCGCTTGCGCGACTGGAACCCAGCCGCTCTGCAAGGGCATCCATGAACTGCGAGAATAGCGGCCGCGCATCATGAGGTCCCGGCGCCGCCTCAGGGTGGTACTGGACCGCGAAGATCGGCAGTTCCCGATGCCGAACGCCCTCGATGGTACCGTCGTTAAGGTTCACATGGGTGACCTCGAGCGCCGGGGCTCCTGGCACTCTCCTCTCGTCGCCCTGCACGGCAAAGCCATGGTTCTGAGAGGTAATCAGAACACGCCCAGTAGCAACGTCACGCACGGGGTGATTCCCGCCACGATGGCCGTACGGCAGCTTGAACGTGGATCCACCGAAGCTCAAACCGATCAACTGGTGCCCGAGACAGATCCCGAACATTGGAACGCCACGAGCAGCGATTTCGCGGATCGCCTCGGGAGCGTACGTAACTGCCGCTGGATCGCCAGGACCATTGGAAAAGAAGACGCCGTGGGGCTCCAATTCGAGGACAGCGGGCGCTGGCGTAGTCGCTGGGACTACCGTCACCCTGCAACCATGGGACTCGAAAAGCCGCAGAATGTTACGCTTTATCCCGAAATCGTATGCTACGACGTGATATCGCGCTTCAGGACTCCCGTACTGGTAGATCTCTGGAGTCGTGACAACGCTGGCGAGATCGAGCCCCTCCATGCTGGGACACGCTTCCAGCGCCGCTAATGCCTCCCGACCGATTTCGGTTCCACTCGCTATGACGCCACGCATGACACCGGCAGAACGCAGGTGTCTAGTGAGGCGACGAGTGTCGACCCCTTCCAACACCGGAATCGCCGCTGCTTCCAGCCACGACAGCAAGTCACCGTCCGCCCGCCAGTTGGAGTAAGAACGAGACAGCTCTCTTACCACCACGCCTGCAACCTGCGGCGCCCCTGACTCCGGATCCTCGTGGTTGACCCCATAATTGCCGATCATCGGTGCCGTCATGACGACGATCTGACCGCGGTACGAAGGGTCGGTGAAAACCTCCTGGTAACCTGTCATGTTCGTCGTAAACACCACTTCGGCCACCGTGATCGGAGCCGGAGCAGCAAGGTTACCACGAAAAAGGGTGCCGTCCTCGAGAAGTAGGTAGCCCGGTATTCCAGGCGTGAACGGCGTGGAGGCCGTCACCGGCCGCTCTCACTTATTCTTGTCACTGGCCGGGGCCGGCGACTTCTCTGCGGGAGTCAATGGAACCACAGGCTGTGTACCCTGCCCCTGCGCCGGAGCTGACTGAACGGGCGGCGGCTGGGTCAGCGCTTGGTCCAGAATGGAACGTGGCGTCCTCACTTGTGCCGACATGAGCTGCAGCACGAACGCCAAGCCTAGAAAGATACCAGCCGCCCACCAGGTGAGCTTCTGAAGGAAGTCGGCAGCCTGCCTGCTCCCCATGAACGTATCGGCCACCGTCGAAACGCCACCGAAGGACGATGCGAGCCCGCCACCCTTGGCTGACTGCAACAGTACTGCAGCCACCAGAATGAGGCTGTCGAGGACTAGGAGAACGACAAGAAAGGTGTACATCGGTCAGCAGCGCGAAGCTCTTCTTGGACTTCGAAGGTCATGTAATTTGCCTCCGACGGAGCTATCAAATCAAGTTCGCACGATAGCGCACCACGTTTCCACGTCTAGGCTGGCCCCACCGACCAGCAAGCCATCTACGTCGTCCGCAGCAAGTAATTCCGCAGCGTTAGCGCGGCTGACGCTGCCGCCATAGAGAATCGGCACCGCCCCACCGCGCTCGCCGAGACTCGCACGCAGTTCGCTACGAATGACGGCGTGGATCTCCGAAGCGTCCTGCGGGCGTGCGTTTTCGCCAGTGCCGATGGCCCAAACGGGCTCGTACGCCACGATCATCCCAGCAGCTTGATGAGGCTCTATGGCGGACAACCCCGACCGCAGTTGGCGGAGCACGACTTCCATAGCACGCCCAGTCTTCCGTTCTTCGATCGTCTCCCCTACGCACAGCAAAGGTGCCAGCCCGGCGCGCACGGCGGCCGCCACCTTGCGCGCTACCTGCTCGTCGCCCTCTCCGAAGAGACGCCGGCGCTCCGAGTGACCGACGAGTGCTACGCTGGCACCCGCATCCCGTGCCATGGGCGCCGACACCTCCCCGGTGTACGCTCCCTGGTCCTCCCAGAAAATGTTCTGGATCCCAACCCGAATGTCCGGCCTCTCGCGCAGAGCTTCCACTACCGCGAGCAGGCTGACTGCAGGCGGCAGAAAAATGACAGTGCGATCGGAACGCTTGGGATACCGCACCAGGAACGATCGCATGAAAGCCCTGCTGTCCGTCGGGCCGTGATGCATCTTCCAGTTCGCTACGAAAACCGGCCGCTGCATCTTCAACGATCCTCGAGTACTTCGACTCCTGGAAGCGGCTTTCCTTCGAGGAACTCCAGTGAGGCACCGCCTCCGGTCGAAACGTGTGACATGCGCTCTGCAAGCCCCGCTGCGGATACGGCCGCTGCGGTATCGCCACCGCCCACCACGGTGATTGCCCCTCGTTCCGTGGCGCGGGCCATCGCCTCGGCGATGGACCGCGTGCCCTGATCGAAGGGAGGTCGCTCGAACACACCGAGTGGACCGTTCCAAAGAATCGTGCGCGCAGCCGCTATGGCGCGGCCGTAGGAGGCGCACGTGTCGGGTCCGATGTCGCACACAGCTTCGTCCTCGGGAATAGCATCGC
>DATMBI010000178.1:0-2999 GCA_035559375.1 Gemmatimonadaceae bacterium
CCGACGAGCGGCTCGCCAGCCTTCTCGGCGCGGCGCCGCTCAACGGCGAACTCTTCGAGCCGATCGACCTTGACGCCTGTACCATCACCAACCGGGACCTGCTCGAGGCCTTCTGGCACCTGGCCTACTACCGCGAGATCCCTTCGCAGCCGCCCCGGCGCGTCAACTACGCCGCGCTGGATGTGGAGGAACTCGGTTCGGTTTATGAAAGCCTGCTCGAGTACCACCCGATGATCGAGGCGAATAGCGAATGGCGAATGGCGAATGGGTGGCGGTTTGAGCTGGTGTATGGCTCGGAGCGCAAGTCCACGGGCTCGTACTACACGCCACCTGAACTCGTGGCCGAACTGATTCACTCAGCGCTGGAACCGGTCATCGAGGAACGACTCTCCCAAGCCAAGCGAATGGCGAATAGCGAATGGCGAATGGTCCCGCAAACGATCCGAGAAAGGTTTACGCATGAAGTCTTTCCAAGATTATCGCGATCTGGAGGTCTGGCAAAAGGCGATGCAGATGGTGAAGGACGTCTACCTTCTGACCAAGGAGTTCCCTCACTCGGAACTGTACGGCCTGACCAGCCAGATGCGCCGGGCAGCCGTCTCGATCCCGACGAACATCGCCGAGGGGTGGGGTCGTCGCTACACAGCGGAGTTTATCCAGTTTCTCCGCCAGGCCAATGGGAGCCGGACAGAGTTGGAGACACTGCTCATCCTCAGCACGGAAATCCACTTGTGCTCGCCGGAAGCGGCTCAGCCGATCCTCGACGAACTTCAGGTGATCGGCAAACAACTGAACAATTTAGAACGCAGCCTCCAAAGGAGAAAGAACTCGCCGTGATCTGGTCCCGCACCCCATTCGCTATTCGCCATTCGCTATTCGCCTCGCACGCTCTTTTGAGCGTGCGCGTCCTCGACCCCGCGTGCGGCTCCGGCCATTTCCTCTTGGCGGCGGCGCGACGACTCGGCAAGGAGCTCGCCAGGATCCGCACCGGCGAAGACGAACCTGCGCCCGAGCGCGTGCGCGAGGCGATCCGCGATGTCGTCGCCCACTGCATCTACGGCGTGGACAAAAACCCCTTAGCGGTGGAACTCTGCCGCGTGGCGTTGTGGCTGGAAGCCCACTGCGCGGGCAAGCCGCTTACCTTCCTCGACCACCGCATTCGCTGCGGCGATTCACTCGTCGGCGTCTTCGACCTCGAGGTATTGGACAGGGGCATCCCCGACGATGCCTTCGCGCCCGCGCGCGGGGACGACAAGAGGGCTGCGAACCTGCTGAAGAAACGCAATCGCAGCGAACGGCGCGACCTGGAGAATGGGCAGCTTTCGATTCCGTTCGACTTCGGCAGCGCGGTCGCAGAGCTTGCCAGCCAATTCGCCGCGCTGGAGACGATTTCCGACGACAGCCCCGCCCTCGTCAAGGAAAAGCGGCGTCGCTTCGAATCCGCTCGCCACTCGCCACGCGCCATTCGCCAGCTCCAGGCCTGCAACCTCTGGACCGCTGCGTTCTTCCAACCATTCGCTCTTCGCCATTCGCCATTCGCCATTACCACGCAGGTCGTGGCTGACCACCTTGCCGGCCGCCCTCATCCCCAGGCCATCGCCGAAGCCGAGGCTCTGGCGGCACAGCATCACTTCTTCCACTGGCCGCTCGAGTTTCCCGAAGTCTTCGCCGACGGCGGGTTCGACGTGGTGCTGGGCAATCCGCCGTGGGAGCGCATCAAGCTCCAGGAGCAGGAATTCTTCGCCGCGCGGGATCCGCGGGTCGCGAACGCCCCGACGGCGGCTGTGCGCAAGCGCCTCATCGCGAGCCTAAAGGAAGAAAATCCGGCGTTGTGGACGGCGTACCGGGAAGCGCTTCATGCCGCCGAGAGCACGAGCCGCTTCTTGCGCAGCTCGGGCGGTTATCCGCTCACCGGTCGGGGCGACATCAACACCTATTCGGTCTTTGCCGAGCGCATGCGGCGGCTGCTGCGCCCCGGCGGGCGCGCGGGAATCATCGTCCCCTCCGGCATCGCTACCGACGACACCAACAAGTTCTTCTTCGCCCATCTCGTAGACAGCGGCGAACTCGCCAGCCTGTACGATTTCGAGAACCGGAAGAAGCTCTTCCCCGCAGTGGACAGCCGCATGAAGTTCTGCCTCCTCACCGTGCGCAGGGTAGGGGCGCAGCGCGCTGCGTCCCTACGCCCATCCGCCGAATTCGCCTTCTTCTGCCACGAGGCGGCCGACCTGGCCGATCCTGAGCGGCGCTTCACCTTGCGCCCTGAGGACTTTCGGCTGCTCAACCCCAACACCCGCACCGCCCCCATCCTCCGCTCCCGCCGCGACGCCGAGCTCACCAAGGCCATCTACCGCCGGGTGCCGGTGCTCATAAATGAGCGAATAGCGAATAGCGAAGTGGCGAAGAGCGAATCCGACGAACCATTCGCTCTTCGCCACTCGCCACTCGCCGCTTCCAACCCCTGGGGCGTGGAGTTCCTCCGGATGTTCGACATGGCCAACGACTCCCACCTCTTCCGCACCCGGGAGGAGCTGGAACGCGAGGGCTTTCGCCTGGAGGGCAACGTGTTCGTTCGCGGGGAAGGGACGCAGCGCGCTGCGCCCCTACTCCCCCTCTACGAAGCCAAGATGATCCACCAGTTCGACCACCGCTTCGGCGACTACCGCGACCAGCCGAAAGGCTCGGCGAGCACGCAGCTGCCCGAGGTGCCGCTCGAACGTCTGGCCGACCCGAGCTACCAGGTGCTTCCGCGCTACTGGGTGCCGGCAGAGGAAGTCGAAGCACGCTTGGCCGCCAAGGGCTGGGACCGCGGCTGGCTCCTCGGCTGGCGGGACATCACCAACGTGACCAACGAGCGCACCGTCATCGCCGCCGTCATCCCAAGGGTGGGGGTGGGGAACAACTACCCACTCATCGTGACCGATGCTGACGCCGCCCCATTTCTCGCATCCACGCTCTCGTGCTTTCCTCTCGACTACGTTGCCCGGCAGAAGGCCGGC
>DATMBI010000179.1:0-9012 GCA_035559375.1 Gemmatimonadaceae bacterium
GTCCACCCCTTCAGCTTCGAGGAGGCGCTGCGCCACGCGGGAACCGCGTTGCCCGCCGACCCCCGGCACGTAACGGCGGCGGAGCGTTCGATGCTGGAACACGCCCTGCTTCGCTATCTCGACGTCGGCGGTTTCCCAGAGGTCCAGTCAGTATCCGTTGCCGATCGGCACGAATTGTTGCTGCGTTATGTGGACGTTGCCATGCTGCGCGACGTAATCGAGCGCCATAACGTTACCAACGTGTTAGGCTTGCATTGGCTCGTGCGTCACCTGCTGGGCAATCCGGGCGGGTTGTTCAGTGTCGAGAAGTTCCATTCGCGCTTGAAGTCGCTCGGCATCGCGATCGCCCGAGATACCCTCCACGCGCTGCTCGGCTATCTGGAAGACTGCTTCCTCGTGCGGACGACCTGGCTGGAAGCTGCCTCTGTGCGCAGGCGCATGGTTAACCCGCGCAAGATCCACCCGCTAGACCCCGGTTTCATCCCGATCTTCGACCAGACAGGACGCGCGAACCGCGGTCACGCACTGGAAACGGCCGTGCGCGTGGAACTGGAACGGAGGCGGATGCAGGTGACTTACATCAAGACCCGGGACGGATTCGAAGTGGATTTTCTCGCCCGCCCAGCGGGTGGCGGCCGGCCTGCACTCGTCCAAGTGTCGGCGGAGCTCACGGACGCAGAAACACGCAGCCGCGAGGTCCGTGCGCTACTCGCCGCGCACGCCGAGTATCAGGATGCATCGTTGCATCTGGTGACGCTGACGCCGGAGTTCGCGGACGACGTGCCGGAGAGTATCGAGGTGCATCCCGCCTGGCGGTGGTTTCTCGGCACGCCTGGACATGAGGAGACTTGAGTCGTCAAGCAGTCGAGGAAGAGGCACGACCGTGACCCGGTTTTCTCTTGCCAGGTAAGTCCTGCCTGCGCAACGGGCACTACGGTGGACGAGCGCTTTCTACTCAGTAGGTTGCCTAAGATACGGCGCGCCTGAACCCTGAATTCGAGCATTCTAGTCCTCCAGCCGGACGTTGTACTCGACGAGTGCGCCGAGCGCTCGATGCGCACTGCCTGTCGGACGGTGGATCTAGATTGGCGGAAGCATGGCCTTCGAGCCATGTTACTTCACTCGCCCCCAGCCACAGGAGGACCCATGCGTACGTTGCTAGTCGCACTCTGCGCCGCCAGCATGGCCACGCCGCTAGGCGCGCAGACTACGCTCTGCTCTCGGCAAACCATCGGTACCCTCACTTACACCACCTGCACCAACGGCTACTCCTCGGTGACACAGCAAATCGGCGACCAGCAGTTCCTGCTAGACAATTCAGGCCGGAGAGCACAGATACTGCGCAACGGTTCGTTCAGCTACTACAGCGACAACGCCGGCGTTACCGGAACCACACAGCGGCTTGGTAGCTTCGAATACCTGAATCTCCAGTCACGCACTGGGACGTTGCGCGGTACCAGCCAGCGTATCGGCAACAGCGACTTTCTCGATGCTTATGGCACCGACGGTAGCCGCATCAGTGGCTGGAGCACCAGGATCGGCAACACTACTTACGGCAGCTACCAGCTGCGGCGCCCTGGTGTGCCACCGATCTATCGTTTGCCGGACTGGCCGTAGTGCAGCCTAGCGCCCGGCTCGCGGTGGACGCGCCGGTTACCAGATCCCGCGCGAGGTCATGGAGCAGCGGGCTGCCGCCAGGAACGCAAGCTCACGCTCGTCTCCGACCCTCACACCTACGAGAACCCGGCCCGGTATCGCATGCGCCTCAAGGTGATCGACATCTTCGACGTGGAGGTGAAGTAGCCATGTGTCGCCTTCTTGGACTCATTGCCAACAAGGAAGTTGGTTTGAGGTTTTCCCTTCCACGAGGTCCAAAAACGCTACGCACATTGAGCCAACATAATCACGACAGGTGGGGGATCGGGTATTACAAAGGAGGAAATCCTATCGTTGATAAAGAGCCTGCTCCCGCACATAGCAGCGAGGAGTATAGGAGAGCCGCCGCCCTACGCCAGTCTCGGATCTTCATCGCGCATGTGAGAAAGGCAGCGACTGGAGCTCGCACAGAAGCAAACACCCACCCGTTTCAGCACAAGGGATGGTTGTTCGCCCACAACGGCTCCGTCGACCGGGAATACCTGCTGGCGCAGCTTGACGACCAACATCGGCGTGCGGTCCAGGGCGGAACGGATTCGGAGATGCTGTTCCACTGGTTGCTCCAGAACATCGAGGGCCGAGGCTCCCTTGCGGAGGGAGTAGAGGCCGCGGTCAACGCTATACGCGACTATAGATCGCTCAACTTCCTGCTGTCGGACGGCTCCACGCTTCATGCCTTTCGCCAGGCTAGAAGCAATCTCAGCTACTACACGCTGTTTTATCTCATCCGTACACCGAGCGATCCACGGCCTGAGGAACTGAGCTCCAGTGACGTTGCAGTGCTACTCCAGAGCAAGACACTTCGTGGTGAACGCGCAGTTCTGGTCTGTTCCGAAAGGCTCACGGACGAATCTTGGGTCGACATTCCGGCCGGCAGCCTCGTGTCTGTTGGAAGCGACCTCGTCCAGCGTGTAGCCAAGATTGCGCAAATATGAGCAAGGCCGCCATCGCCTACGACAAGGACCTGCCAGAGGTCCCGGACCGCCGGCCGTCGGGAAGCCCACGCAGCACCCGGTCAAGGAGGAATGCGCGCCGACGGGCTGGAGCAGCCACTTGCCAGCAGTCTACCGTTTGCCCGACTGGTCGTAGCACGTCCGCGACGCCAAGGCCAACCGCGAACCTGCTCACCGTAGCTAGTTAACCATCGACCATCGGTTTTGCTGGTTATGTAAACATGTTACGGTTGCGTAGCGACACTGTCCCGCTATTAACCTACTAGCGATTCGAAGACACACACCCATGGCGCTAGTAACCCATCTTGAACCGTGCCGCAAGCAGCACGGGATCGTCCATCGACCGACTCACTGCCTTTACTCCATTTTCCGCGGTAATGAGGGTGCGACCTACCTGCAGCTGGACACGGTTGGTTCCGCAACCCGAATACGCAAAAACCAAATCAGCCAGTCCATCCAATTCAACCGCGTAGCAGCTCAGCAGCTCCTTCGGATCATCCGCCAAACGTTTCCCGATTTGGACTGACATGTTATTTGACATAACGCACCTAGCCGGGGAATACTCTGATCAGCCCTTTGCTAGGAGGCACGCATGCCTAAAATAGACGACGTAAGTGACAAGGGCTCCGACACCCTACCTGTACCATCGCTAAAGTGGCTCGATAACGCCATCAGCCCAGGCTTCATCCGGGGTGGAATCTACCTTCTTGCTGGCGAGCCTGGTATAGGCAAAACCACTCTCTCCATTCAAGTGCTTGGCGAGTTTGCCAAACAGGGTGCGAAAGTACTTTATCTATCAACCGAGCAGGGACTTAGCGACCTGAAGCGAGCCCTAACACGCATCCACGCCGACCGCAGCGGCCAACTTCCAATGGCACTTCGCGCCAACTTTTTTCTCGATGATAGCATTGACGACATCGACAGACTTCCCCACTTTTTTGCTCGCCGCGTTCTCACCGAAGGCGAGGAATACTACGGCGTTCAGGCCATCGTTCTCGATTCCGTTCAAGGCCGTGGCTTGTCTCCGACTGCCAGCAAAAAATATCAAGCGCTATACCAGTTCGCTGACAACGCCAAGGCCCAGGGGCTCGTTTCGCTCCTTATAGGGCACGTAACAAAGCAAGGTCAGATTGCCGGTCCGAAAGACCTGGAACACAACGTCGACTGCATCATGTATATACGCCGCGCCTTTCGCCTGCGGCCGTTTTTTGTGCCTAAGAACCGCTTTGGTCCAGCTATTCTTGACCCGCTTGTACTCATGATGGACAAGCGCGGCCGTTTAATCGAATCCCCTCACACGGCCGCCAGAAGTAGCGCCGTGCTTGGCTACGGTGGGATCGGGGACAGCCTGGCGGAAGGCCAGGCTTCGGTGAGCCTACCGCGCTACGGCTCTCGGCCAGAGCTCAACGCCCCCTTCTTGCCGGGCAAGAAGATTCGGCAGCTCCTGAGCGTCATAAGCAGCGTGAGGGGGATCGACCTTACAGATCTTTCTTACGAAATAAATTGCTACCTGCCCAAGGCACAGCGCTACCAGGAAGAACTCGATCTTCCGATTGCCGTGGCGCTCCTTAGTTCCTACCTACAGCGTAGCGTTCCGCCTAAGACTCTGTTTGTAGGCGAATTAGACCTTACCCGCCGCGTCAGGCCGCCCGACGACACCTATCTCGCCGCCCTAGCAATGCTCCTCACTGGCCCGCAAAACGGTCGTCTGCGAACTGTGTACATCTCAGCCGACTGCGCAGCCGCTCTCGGAAGAATGCGCCCTGACCAGCATGGTCCGCGGGTGGACGAATGCGTCGATATCGTTGGGGTTTCCGATCTTGAGTCACTCATACATTTGCTGTGGCCGGATCTTTTTAGCAAGGAGTAGGAGTGTGCCGCCAGCCGCTGTTCGGCGCACCGTTGGGGACTTCATTTACTACTATTACGCCAAGCTTGTCATAGCACCTGCAGCTGGCCAAACGGACAATTACGCCTTTATAATTGACAGGTACAAGCGCTTAGGAACAGGAGAAATACGCATATCAGATTACGATCGGGAGATTGGCAGAATGGCGACACAGGGAGACCGCTGTGCATTTTGTTCGAGGCGCGCCAAGACGAAGCCACTGGAGATAGTTCCGCGGGCTTTGGGTGGCCCAGTAGGGATACATAATCTCGTCCGCGCCTGCGCCCGTTGCGCAAGATCTAAGGGTAAGAAGGATCTTCTTCAATGGTGGTGCGACGTTCTAGGCCGCGATGTTGAGACGATTCCACGAGTGCCCATAGCTTTGTATCTCAAGCTTGCCTACGAGCGACACCAAGTCGGCTTTAGGCTGCGCAAGCCCTGCCATGACATCCGCGATATTTGGCGGGGTGGGTCTCGGTGAGGCCGGCGCAGTGTCCATGACCGACCCACCCATACTGAACCTCGGCTACCGTTCCACCAACTACTGGGTCGTAGGCGACGCCCACGCACGCCTTCTCGTCGACCTCGGCTGGCCTGGTACGTTAGGCGCGCTGAAAGCGAACCTAACGCGACGAGGCATTCCTCTACATGAGCTGCGTTACGCCCTGGCCACACACTACCACATGGACCACGCCGGTCTCGCCCAGGAACTCAAGAACGAAGGTGTCACCCTGCTCGTCATGGACTTCCAGCTAGCCGCCATCCCGGAAATGAAAAGGTCGATGAAACCGGGCGACCGCTACGTGGACATCCTGCCGGAAGGAAACCTGGTAATAACCGCAGCAGAAAGCCGTAGACTTCTCCGCGAGATCGGCCTAGCAGGCGAAATCCTCGCTACCCCAGGCCACACGGATCACTGTGCTTCCCTGCTCCTCGACAACGGCGCCGCCTTCACCGGCGACCTGCCACCGGAAAACCTGGCCTTCGACAATCCCACGGCCCTCGCGAGCTGGAAGCTGCTGCGCGAAAAGGGCGCTAGCGTGGTGTACCCGGGACATGGGCCGGTGCGGAAGCTGGTCGACGCGGGGCACCGCTCACGGATGGGATGAACGCCATCTCATCCCGAGGCGAGGCAAACACGAACTCGACGACGCGCCACCGCCATCTCTCCTCGCCCCAACGTTCGGCCGGGTTATCTCGTAGACCACACAAAATTCGCTAGCCGCTTACCGAGAGGTTCGAACACCGATGGCACGCATTCAGGTAACCCGTCTGATGTCGACGATGCTCGTGCTCGCGCCGATCAGCGCTAGGGCGAGACTAGGTGCGCAGCAGCTACCACCGACCCAAAGAACCGAGCCGGTGGTTCAGAAAACGATCGAAGTGGTCGCCACGCGGCTGCCCGAAAGCCCGCACGACGTCCCTCAGTCGATAGAAGTCTTTACTGCCGAGGATCTAAGCAAACTGGGCGCCACATCGCTGTACGAAGCGCTGGCATTGGCAACTGGTGTCGCGATCGCACCGGGCGGAGACGGCGGCCCCGCTAGCGCCGTCCCAGAGTTCTGGGGCCTTCGCGAGTTCGATGCGTTCCTGCTAGTGGTGGACGGCGTGCCCGCGGGCGGCGCATTCACACCGGCACTCGCCTCGGTGAGCCTCAAGGATGTCGAACGAGTCGAGATCCTGCGCGGCGCCGCACCGGTAACCTACGGAGCGACATCCTTCGTCGGCGTGATCCACGTGGTACACGCTGCCGCGTCTGCCCGCCCGAACTACGCCTCGGCATTGGGCGGCAGCTACGGCTCGGGAAGCGCGGCAATCGACCTAGCGCTACCGTCCGCGCGCGGGTGGAACTCGCGCCTCTCGGCGGACTTCGAGCGCCAGGGCTTCAAAGACGAGCGCACCTCGTTTGCCAGAGGTCACACCCTGTTCCGCACGGAACGCACCGGCGACGCTAGCCGCACGTGGCTCACCGCAGACTTGAACCTGCTCCGCCAGGACCCGGCAAGCCCGCGGCCACGCGAGGGGACCGTACTGTCGCCGCGCGTGGGACCCGACATCAACCACAACCCGCGAGGCGCCTTCCTCGACGAGGACAGGCTGGCCCTCGGCTTCGGGTTCGAACGTGAGCTGCCGGGCGGGCCACAGCTTAGCGTCACGGCGTCGGTCACGCAAACTGGAAAGGATGCCTTTCGCGGATTCCTGACGAGCGTCTCTGAGTCGCAGAACAATGCGGTCGGCCTCCGGCAGAAGATCGATCAGACCGAGATCTACGCCGACGTGCACGTGGCACTGCCCGAACGCGGCCGCGTCCGCCTGGTTGGTGGCGCGGACTGGCTCCACGGCAACGCCGACTCGAAGGGAGCAGTGTTCCAGTACACGGCGCCGCTCTCCGGCGCGGTCGCGCCTGAGGTGGAAGAGCCTAACGATCTTCCGATACGCGCCGAAGGCCGGCGCGACTTCGTCGGCGCCTACGTTCTGAGCGAGTGGCGGCCAGTACAGCGGTTCACGCTGTCGGCTGGACTGCGGCTCAACGTGACCTCCGAGGAGCGAGGCGAGGGAGAGGAAGCAGAAGAGAACCGTGGCTCGGAGCCCAGCCAGACCAACGTGCGCCCGAGTGGCAGCATCGGCGCCATCTATTCGCTCTGGGAGAGAGGTGCCGATCACATCCGCGTCTTCGCGAACTACCGCAACACATTCAAGCCGGCTGTCTTCGACTTCGGTTTGGGCGAAGCGGAAGGCGGGGAAGAGGAGCTACTGGAACCGGAAACAGCGCAGAGCGTCGAGGGCGGTGTGAAGATGCGTACCCTGAACGGCCGGCTGGACGTCGAAGCCAGCCTCTTTCGTCTGGACTTCGACAACCTGGTCACTTCAGTCGTGAGGGGTGGCCTGCCTGCGCTCGAGAACACTGGCAAGACAAGATTCCAGGGCTTCGAGCTCGCCACGGACGTACGCCTGCACCACGCCATCACAGGCCGCTTCAGCTACAGCTTCCACGACGGCAAGTTCGTAGACTACGAGCGCTCGTTCGACGGCGGTCCACCCGTGCAGCTGGCTGGCAACCGCGTGGAGATGAGCCCACGCCACCTGCTGACCGCAGCCGGCTTCCTATCGCCCGGCCAGGGCGTGATCGGCAGCCTCGTGATCCGCTACACGGGCGACCGCTATCTCGACAAGAGAAACCGCGCCCTAGCCGAAGGGTTCACTACCGTCGACTTGGGCATCGGTTACCGCGCGAGCCGCTACGAGATGCGCCTCGACGGGCGCAACCTGACCGACGCGCGTGACCCAGTGTCCGAAAGCGAGGTGGGCGACGCACAGTACTACCTGATGCCGGCACGCCACTTCCGCCTCTCGCTGGGCGTCAGGTTCTGAGCGTGGCCGCGCTGCCGCGCCGGCGACGCCGCTAGGCGCCCGGTGATTTTTTGTCAGCTACGAGCACCGTTCCCTTCATGTCACGAGGATGAAGGGAGCACTCGTAGCGGTGCAAACCAGGAGTCGCAAAAGTGTGCGATACTCGCTCGCCCGGCCTCAGCGTCAGGACAGCTCCACCGTCGTCCACCAGGTGAACGGTGTGCGTGAAGTTGTCGTGGTTCGTCCAAGTCACGGTAGTGCCCGCAGCCACCGTGATGTCGGCCGGGACGAACTTGTAGGACTTGGGAAGCTCGACTTCGCTGGTAGCCACGCGGCCCAGAGGTACGTCGCGGCTCGTACATCCCGATAAAAGAGCCAAGAAGCCGACGACGAGTGCCGCACCGGCACCATCTCTGCGCCACGTCACCTCAGCGAGCTCCCGCCGTAGCTCTCACCAGCGCCTTCTGGGTCGCGGCCGCGAATACCAAGATGAAAGCGACGAGATCGAGCACCTCGCTCAGCGTGTGAGCGAACAGAAAGACCGTCCAGTCCAGGTGATAAGTCATGTAGCTGAGTTCCGCGAGCGCGAACAGCCCGAAGGCCCAGCCAAGCAGATTGGCTCCCGACCCGAACGCCCGCTTAGCGAAGTAGAGACCGACGAGTAGAGCAACGAGGTGGACGAGGAGAAACACAGGGGCCGGAATCTGATTCACGAATCCACCGTGAGGCATCTTTCCTCCTGAACTGAAGTGAAGGTCGCCGAACCGTGGGGACCAGCACCCACACACGGAGTTCTATAAATAGCGTAGATTAGTTATAGATCCCGGGGGCCGGACTGTCAAGACGATGGGCTCGAGGGTGCCGGCGGAACACATCAGGACGTTAGACTGCCAGCGATGAGCAACGACCACGACGAACGCGACGACAAAGAGGATCCGACGAAAGGACCGAACCGCGCGGGACCCCTACACGCGCTAGCTCTGCTGGCCGAGCCGGTGCGACGCGCCATCTACGAGTGGGTGGCGGCAGCCGAAGGCCCAGTCACGCGCGACGATGTGGCCCGAGCAGTCGGAATCGGCAGGCCACTAGCAGCGTTCCACCTGGACCGGCTTGCGGCAGCCGGCCTGCTCGAGATCACCTACGAACGCCGCACCGGCTGGTCTG
>DATMBI010000180.1:0-13307 GCA_035559375.1 Gemmatimonadaceae bacterium
CGTACCCTTCGCAGCCATATTCCCTCAAACACGAGCCGCTGGCGGCACAAGAGACCACCCGCGACGCGTCAGCTCAGCGTTTACGCGGTATCGCGTCCCCACTCTTGACACTGATCCTCTCCTTCGTCCCGTCCGCATCGATCCGGCGTCTGATGCGAGTCGGCTTGCCCGTCTTCGGATCCAGCAGCATCACATTGGAGTGATGTATCGGCGCAGGCATATCTATGATTTCCGACTTCTCTTCCGCACGGCGTGCCCGACGATGCCGCTTCACGATGTTCACCCCCTCCACCGTGACCCGACCCGTCTTGGGATAGACGCGCAAAACCTTCCCCTCCTTCCCGCGATCGTCGCCCCTGACCACCCGAACGATATCGCCCGCGGTGATGTGCATCTTGACACGCTGCGCATTGCGCTCGTGCCTCCTGGCATAACGCTCGCGCTCGCGCTTTCGATACTTCAGTATCCGCATCCTAGGACTCCCTTCGAATCGCCCCGCCGGTCCTCACAAGACCTCCGGCGCGAGCGAGACGATCTTCATGTACTTCTTCTCCCTCAGCTCGCGCGCTACCGGCCCGAAAATGCGCGTCGCCTTGGGTTCACCTTGCTCGTTTATTATCACCACGGCGTTCTCGTCGAACCGAATGTAGCTGCCATCCTTACGACGAGTTTCCTTCACGGTGCGGACCACCACAGCCCGCGCCACCTCGGCCTTCTTCACCGTGCCGTTGGGAAGTGCGTCCTTGACCGTCACGATCACCGTGTCGCCAAGCCCCGCGTAACGACGCTTGCTGCCACCCAGAACGCGGATGACCAGCGCCTTCTTCGCCCCGGAATTGTCGGCTACCTTGACAACGGTTTCCTGCTGGATCATGGCAGTCTCCTACTGGGCACGCGTTACGATCCCGACCACTCGCCAGCGCTTGTCGCGCGACAGAGGACGGGTTTCCATGATTCGCACCAAATCGCCCACCTTGGCGATCCCGTCCTCGTCGTGCGCCTTCACGCGCTTGCTCCTGGTGACGATCTTCCCGTAACGGGGATGCGCCACTCGCCGGTCGATCCTGACGACGACCGTTTTCTGCATCTTGTCGCTCACCACCAGCCCGACACGCACCTTCCTGCGGCCCCGCCTGCCGGAACTACCGGCAACCGGACGCCCTTCGCTCCCAGCCATCTGTTCCATTTACTTGGCCCCTCCTTTCGCGCTGGCCCCTCGGGACCGCTCCCGCAACACAGTGTGCAGCCGGGCAATGTCGCGCCTCAGTTCCCGCAACCGCATGGGATTCTCCAGCGGCTCGGTAGCACTGCGGAAACGCAGTCTGAAGCGCTCCTCCTCCAGCTCGGCGATGCGCGAGCGGATCTCGGCGTCGCTCAATTCTCTGATCTCACTTGCCCGCATGCCCATGTCCCTCTTCTCGAGCGATAAAGCGCGAGCGAACGGAAAGCTTCGCCGCCGCCAGAGCCATCGCCTTCTCAGCGACCTCGCGGCTCACCCCCTCTAGCTCGAACATCACCCTACCAGGCTTGACCACCGCTACCCAACCCTCCGGCGAACCCTTTCCCTTGCCCATCCGCGTCTCGGCTGGCTTCTTGGTAATCGGCTTGTCCGGGAAAATGCGGATCCACACCTTCCCGCCACGCTTGATATGCCGCGTCAGGGCCACGCGAGCCGCCTCGATCTGCCGGTTCGAAACCCAGCCCGGCTCCAGCGCCTGCAATCCGTAATGGCCGAAGGCGATCTCGGCGCCACGCGTCGCTATCCCCTTCGTCCGTCCCTTGAACATTTTCCGAAATTTTACGCGCTTCGGACTAAGCATTTCTCAGTTCTCCAGAATACCGAACCGCCGAGCGACAGCGAGGACTGACATCCCGCAACCTCAGACACCGGTGGAGTACGTCTTGCCACGACGATCTTCGATCACTTCGCCCTTGAAAATCCAGACCTTCACACCGATCGTCCCGTACGTGGTCTTGGCCGTCGCAGTAGCGTAGTCGATGTCGGCTCGCAACGTGTGTAGCGGCACCCGTCCCTCGTGATACCCCTCTACGCGTGCGATCTCCGCACCACCCAATCGGCCACTGGTCTTGATCTTGATGCCGTGAGCCCCCATCCGCATCGCCGCCTGCACGGCCCTCTTCATAGCCCGCCGGAAGGAAATGCGCTGAGTCAACTGATGCGCAATATTGTCAGCGACCAACTGCGCATCCAACTCGGGACGCTTTATTTCCTCGACATTGATGCCGACTTCCTTTCCTGTGAGACGCGCCAACTCGTCCCGCAGCTTGTCCACCTCGGCACCCTTCTTCCCGATCACCACGCCTGGGCGCCCAGTGTGGATCGTCACCACCACCTTGCCCGGCTTGCGCTCGATCTGGACATCGGAAATCGCAGCGTGCTCCAGCCGCGCCTTCAGATACTTCCGCAGCAGGCTGTCCTCGCTAACTAGCTGTGGATAGTCCCTGCCGGCGTACCAGCGCGATCGCCAGTTCTTCGTAATCCCGAGGCGAAAACCTATCGGATGCGTTTTCTGTCCCATTATTCCCCTTCCTGCGCGGTCACGACGATCTCGACGTGGCTGGTGCGCTTAAGTATCGGCGTCGCACGGCCCATAGCTGCTGGCATGTATCGCTTGAGCTTAGGCCCCTCGTTCACGATCGCTCGGGTAATTACTAGCGAATCCACATCCAGCGGCTCGTTCTGTTCCCGCGCACGCTGTTCGGCGTTGGCAACCGCCGACTGCAGAACCTTGGTGATCTGCAGCGCAGCGTGCTTCTTGGAAAACTTGAGCAGAGCCAGCGCATCGTTGACCTTGAGGCCGCGAATCTGATCTATCACCAGCCGCATCTTGTAAGGCGACTGCCGTGTCATCCGCTGGATCGCCCGTGCCTGGATCGCCATACCTACTTACCCCCCTTGCCACCAGCCGCCGGACGCGGCGCCGACGCAGGTGCAGCAGCAGCAGCAGCCCGCGCACCGGAATGCCCCTTGAACAAGCGCGTGGGCGCGAACTCGCCCAGACGATGGCCGACCATATTCTCGGTCACGTACACAGGGATGAACTTGTTCCCGTTGTGCACCGCGAATGTGTGCCCGACGAAATCGGGCAATATCGTGCTGGCCCGGGACCAGGTCTTGATCACGCGCTTTTCGTTGCGCGCGTTGAGAGCCTGCACCTTGCGGAGCAGACTGGGATGAACGAAAGGACCCTTCTTTACTGAGCGACCCATAGTCTACGCCATCCTAGAATCCAGAAACCGTCGCCTTCCCGCGCCGCCGCCCACGCACGATCAACTTCTGGGACGGCTTCTTCATATTCCTGGTCTTCACACCCTCGGGCTTACCCCAAGGGGTCACTACATTGCGGCCACCGCGCGTCCTACCACCATGCGGGTGATCCACAGGATTCATCACCTCGCCCCGCACCTTCGGACGCCGCCCCAACCAGCGCGACTTGCCAGCCTTCCCCCACGAAATGAGCTCATGCTCGGCATTGCCGACCTCGCCGACTGTGGCCAGACAGCGCCCGTGTACGCGACGCATCTCGGTGGAAGCCAGTCGCAAAGTGACATAATCGCCCTCCTTGGCCACCACTTCCGCTGACATTCCCGCCGCCCTAGCCAACTGCCCACCCCGCCCCGGCTGTAGCTCGACGTTGTGCACCTTCGTACCCAACGGCATCTCAGCCAGAGGAAGTGCGTTCCCGACACGAATATCGGACCCTGGACCGGACACGATGGTATCGCCCACCGAAAGACCTTTCGGATGGAGAATGTACCGCTTCTCTCCATCGGCATATTCGACCAGAGCTATCCGCGCCGAGCGGTTGGGATCGTACTCGATCTCCCGCACTGTCGCCACTACACCGAACTTGTCACGCCGAAAATCGATGCGCCGGTAGCGCCGCTTGTGTCCGCCACCACGCCGTCGCACTGAAATATGACCATGGTTGTCCCGCCCACCGGACTTCTTCAGCGGCTCGAGCAGAGACTTTTCAGGCGTTTTCCGCGTGATCTCGGCGAAATCCGAAACCGTGCGGAAACGCGTCCCTTTGGTCATGGGCCGGAATTGTCTTATCCCCATCTATCAGCCCTCGAATATGTCGATCTTGTCACCTTCGCGAAGAGTGACGATCGCCTTCTTCCACCGCGGACGCACGCCAGGCTCCCCTCGGCCCACGCGGCGAGTCTTGCCGCGAACGTTCATCGTCCAGACAGCGGTAACCTTCACCCCGAACAGCCGCTCTATTGCCTGCCTGATGGCCTGCTTGCTCGCATCCCGCGCCACCTCGAACACGTATTCCCCGCGCGCTTGATAAGCTGCCGAGGTAGCCTCGGTGACGACCGGCCTTACGATCGTGCGGTGCAACGTAGCCATCGCCTATTCTCCCCCGCGCTTGCGCGTTGAACGCGAAACACCCTTCGACCTCACTCCCTTCTTCTCGGTACTACCCTTCCCAGCAGCGGGCTCCTTTTTCCCCTTAGCCTTCGCCCCAGCCGTCTTCTTAGCCGTTTTCTTCGCCTTAACCGTGGTTTCGGACTGGCTCACGCTCTTGGCCTTGGCAGAGCGACCCCCCACGCGTCCACGCTTGGCGGTAGAGCGCTCGACCTCGACGACTTTCTCCGATTCGCTGGTTCCCGCCCTCTCCTCGACCTCACCCTGCTCCACCGACTTCAAGTTCTGACCCAAAGCCGGCGCCTCGATCAGCACAGCGTCCGACCAAAGGAGATGGTATGTCGAAACATCGGAGTAGGGGAGCACCAGCACGTCGGGCACATTGCGAGCGCTCAGATAGACGTTGGGCTTGCTCCCATCTGTGAGGATCAAGACGTTGGACCCGCGCACTCCCAAACGATCCAAGAGCTGCACCAACGTCTTCGTGTGCGGTCTCTCGTAGTCGAAGCGATCGATTACGTAGATAGCGTTCTCACGCGCCCGGGCATTGAAGGCACTCTTGCGCGCCAATGCCTTCATCTTCCGCGGAAGACGCTCCTCGTAAGAACGGGGAGTCGGCCCGAACACAGTACCACCACCGGGCCAGAGTGGCGAACGAATCGAACCCTGCCTAGCACGGCCGGTCCCTTTCTGGCGCCACGGCTTTTGGTTGCCTCCGGTCACCCAACGGCGATTCTTCGTGGATGCGTTACCTTGGCGCTGATTGGCCAGGTACGCCTTCACGGCACGGTGCATTACCGGCACGTTCACCGTTCCATCGAACAACAGCGGTGGCAGCTCGACGCTGGGACGCGGCGCACCCTGAGCCGTGAACGCCGCAGCGTGAAATGTCGTCGTCTCGCTCATCGCTCTACCCCTGCTTCCGCACCAAGACAATCCCGTTGCGTGGACCAGCCACCGCACCACGGATGTAGAGCAAATGCCGCTCCGGATCCACCTTCTCTACACGCAGGTTCACCTGCGTGTGAGTCTCGGCACCGTAGTGACCCGGCATCCGCTTTCCCTTGATTACCCGCGACGGATCGGTGCCGGGGCTGATAGAGCCGGGTTTCCGGTGCCTGGTATTCCCGTGTGTGTTGGGCCCGCCGCCGAAACCATGGCGCTTGACCACTCCCTGAAAACCACGTCCCTTCGTAGTGCCAGTAACCTTGACGCGCTCGCCCGCCGAAAAGATGGTCACGTCCACTACATCACCAGGCTTGTACGCCACACCGCCGTCTGGCAGTGGACCGTCGTCCAACCGAAAAGAACGCAGCACCCGCGGTGGCGCAGCCAAACCGGCACGGGCAGCGTGCCCGACCTCCGCCTTGGTAGCGCGTCTGCCGCGCGGCTCCCGCTCACCCTTCTTGGATGGCCGCGCCACCCGCTTCGCACCCCACCCTAACTCCACCGCGACATAACCCGGCTTGGTACGCTCCCCAGCGATCAACTTCACCACCGTATTGGGACGAGCCTCCACCACGGTAACGGGCACCTGCTCCCCGTTCTCCCCGAAAATCTGCGTCATGCCGAGCTTGCGCCCGATCAGTCCAATCATATGAGCCGTTCCCTCGAGCGAGACCTCAACACAGCCTCACCCGACCTTGATTTGCACGTCCACGCCCGCAGGGAGATCGAGTTTCGTCAGCGCATCCATGGTCTGCGCCCGGGAGTCGAGAATGTCGATCACCCGCTTGTGAGTCTTGAGCTCGAACTGCTCCCGAGACTTCTTGTCCACATGCGGGGAGCGCAGAACCGTCCAACGACGCGTCTTGGTAGGTAGCGGGATCGGACCCGATACCTGCGCCCCAGTCTTCTCGGCCGTACGCACGATGTCCGCCGCCGCCTGGTCGATGACAGCGTGATCGAACGCCTTGAGCCGAATTCGAATCCGTCCAGCCATAACCGTTCTCCCCTACGAGCCCGTTCCCGACAGCGTCAGGCTAGGATCTTGGTGACCACTCCCGCACCGACCGTACGGCCACCCTCGCGAATCGCGAAGCGCAAACCCTCGTCCATCGCGATCGGCGAAATCAGTTCGATCTGCATTTGAATATTGTCACCGGGCATGACCATCTCCGTCCCCTGAGGGAGTGTAATGGTTCCGGTCACGTCGGTCGTGCGGAAATAGAACTGCGGCCGATATCCGTTGAAGAACGGGGTATGCCGCCCACCCTCTTCCTTGGTGAGCACGTACACCTCGGCGTCGAACTTGGTGTGCGGCGTGATGGAACCCGGCTTGGCCAGCACCATCCCGCGCTCGATTTCCTTCTTGTCGACACCGCGCAGCAACAGCCCGACGTTGTCGCCAGCTCTACCCTCGTCCAAAATCTTGCGGAACATCTCCACACCGGTGACCACCGTCTTCTTCTCGGCTCCGAAACCGACCAGCTGCACTTCGTCACCGGTACGGATGACACCGCGCTCGATACGGCCAGTGGCTACCGTGCCTCGACCCGTGATCGAGAAGACATCCTCCACCGGCATGAGGAACGGCTTGTCGATCTCGCGCACCGGCTCGGGAATGAAGTTGTCGATGGCGTCGTACAACTCCTCGATCTTGGCTACCCACTGAGGATCGCCCTGGATCGCCTTGATCGCCGACCCGCGGATCACCGGAGTCTCGTCGCCAGGGAACTGATACTGGTTCAGCAGATCCCGCACTTCGAGCTCGACCAGATCCAGCAGTTCCTGGTCCTCGACGAGGTCGCACTTGTTGAGGAACACGACGATAGCTGGCACGTTCACCTGACGCGCCAGCAAGATGTGCTCGCGAGTCTGAGGCATCGGCCCGTCCACCGCCGAAACGACCAAGATAGCGCCGTCCATCTGCGCCGCACCCGTGATCATGTTCTTCACGTAGTCAGCATGGCCCGGGCAGTCTACGTGCGCGTAGTGACGCTTGGCCGTCTCGTACTCGACGTGCGCCGTGGCGATGGTGAGGATCTTCGTCGGATCGCGGCGCCCCTGCGCCTCCGACGCCTTCGCCACCTCGTCGTAGCTGACGTACTTCGTCCCCCAACCCTTCTCCGCCGACACCTTGGTCAGCGCAGCGGTGAGGGTCGTCTTCCCGTGATCGACGTGACCGATCGTTCCGACATTCACGTGCGGCTTAGTCCGCTCGAACTTTGCCTTAGCCATTGGTCCGGCCCCGTGTAAGGTTTATGACAACTAGGAACATTGGACAACGCGGTGAAGAAAAGCTCTGGTATGCCATCGCTCGCTCACCGCTTACCCCGCGAAACAATCTCTTCAGCTTTGCTCTTGGGCACTTCTTCGTAGTGCGAAAACTCCATCGTGTATACCGCCCGCCCCTGAGTCAGAGACCGCAGCCTGGTGGAGTAACCGAACATCTCCGCCAGCGGCACCGTGGCCGCTATTACCTGCGCCTCGCCACGCTGCATCAGGCCGCCGATCTTCCCCCGCCGCGCAGTCAAGTCGCCCATCACGTCACCCATATACTGCTCGGGGCAGACGACTTCAACCTTCATCATCGGCTCCAGCAGCACCGGCGCGGCCCTCTGAGCAGCCTCCTTGAAGGCGATGGAACCGGCGATCTTGAAGGCCAGCTCGCTCGAGTCTACTTCGTGGTACGAGCCATCGATCAGCTCCACCTTGATATCCACCATCGGGTACCCCGCGAGAACGCCGTTCTCGAGCGCCTCTTTGACACCCTCCTCGACGGGCCCGATGAACTCCTTGGGAACGGCACCGCCGACGATCTTGTCCTCGAAGTGGAATCCCTGACCAGGCGGGAGCGGTTCCACATTGATGACCACATGCCCGTACTGGCCCTTACCACCTGTCTGCCTGATGAACTTGCCTTCGACACGCTCCACCCTGCGCCGGATCGTCTCGCGATAGGCCACCTGCGGCCGCCCCACGTTGGCCTCTACCTTGAACTCGCGCTGCATCCGGTCGACGATGATTTCGAGGTGCAGCTCGCCCATCCCGGATATTATGGTCTGACCAGTCTCGGGATCGCTGTGCACCCTGAAGGTAGGATCCTCCTCGGCCAACTTGCTCAGGGCGGTCGAGAGCTTGTCCTGATCGGCCTTGGTCTTGGGCTCGATAGCCACATCGATAACCGGCGCGGGGAACTTCATCGCCTCGAGGATGATCGGCCGCGTATCGTCGCACAGCGTGTCGCCGGTACGCGTGTCTTTGAGTCCGATGGCCGCCGCTATGTCGCCCGCTCTGACTTCCTCGATCTCGTCACGCTTGTTGGCGTGCATTTGCAGGAGTCGACCCACGCGCTCGCGACGATCTTTAGTCGAGTTGTATACGTAGCTCCCCGACTTCAACACGCCGGAATACACCCTGAAGAAGGTGAGCTTACCGACGAAGGGGTCGGTCATGATCTTGAAAGCCAGCGCCGCGAAGGGAGCATCGTCGCTGACTTCTCGAGTCTCGAACGTCTCGTCGTGATGCGGAAGGTGCCCCTGTATGGCCGGAATGTCGTTAGGTGCCGGAAGGTAGTCTATCACCGCATCCAACAGCGCCTGGACTCCCTTGTTCTTGAAAGCGGCACCACAAAGCACCGGTACGAACTTCATTGCAATGGTGGCCTTTCTAATTGCACGCCGGATTTCGTCGGGCGTCAGTTCGGCACCGTGCAGATACTTCTCCAAAAGCTCCTCGTCGTGCTCCACGACGGCCTCGATGAGCTCGTGCCTGGCCTGCTCCACCCGGTCCCGAAACTCCGGCGCCACATCCACCACGTCGAAAGTCTTACCCAACGTCTCCTCGTGGAAGATGTACTCCTTGCGCTCTATGAGATCGATGTGCCCGGTGAACAGCTCGCCGGCCCCGACAGGAAGCTGAATAGGATAGGCGTTCTTCGTGAGCCGCTCCCGGATCATCTCCAGACAGCGCTCGAAGTTGGCGCCCACCCGGTCCATCTTGTTGGCGAATATGAGGCGCGGCACCCGGTAGCGGTCAGCTTGGCGCCAGACGGTCTCGGTCTGCGGCTCAACCCCAGCCACCGAGTCCAAGAGCGTTACAGCCCCATCCAACACTCGGAGCGAACGCTCTACCTCCACAGTGAAGTCGACGTGCCCAGGCGTGTCGATGATATTGATCCGGTACTCGGGCCCCGAGCCGCCGTCGCTACTGGCACCGTGCCGACGCCAGAAGCAGGTGGTCGCGGCAGAGGTGATGGTGATACCGCGCTCCTGCTCTTGCTCCATCCAGTCCATGGTGGCCGCACCCTCATGGACCTCGCCCATCTTGTGCGACTTACCCGTGTAATAAAGGATGCGCTCGGTCGTAGTCGTCTTACCGGCATCGATGTGCGCCATGATGCCGATATTCCGATAGTGTTCGAGCGGTGTCGTTCTAGGCATTTCCCGTTATCTGTTCAGCGTTGGGGGGAGGTCGCCACGAGGCGCCGCACCCACCGCTTGCACGTCTCCACGAACCTGGCCGGCCCCGACCGACCTCTGGCCTCGCCAAACTGGCAAGACGCCAGGCATACAAAACGCGGGTGGACCAGGCATCCCTTGAACCAGGGAACGGTATCCATCCGCTTTTCGCCGGGTACATCCGCCACCTGAAACCGCGGATGGGGACCCATGGCGCGCCGAGCCGAAGCTCGACGTCTACTTGTCCTGCGTGACCACCGGAGGGCGCGCGCCACTCGGCGCCACCCTGGCCCGCCCAACCCGGGCGAGCCCCGCACTCGCGGGCCTCTTACGGCGACAGGCGCGCAGCTCGCCGTCCCCGCTGCAGCAGCCACCAGCTCTTGAAGGAGGCTGCGAGCCTTGTAATGTGACAACGACGCGCGCCGAAGTCAACGCTCTAGCGAACTTTCGTCGCGCACCCCTGCCTCATCCGAAGACGATGGGTAACGGGCCAAACCAGCAGCCACGAGCTCGTCCAAAAACGCACGGGCATCACGCCGGATCCGCTCTAGACTCACGTCGGCATACTCGCCAGCGAGGACTGCGCAAAGCTCGTCGAAGGTGCGGGTAACGGGCGGCAAAAGCGACCATATTCTGGCCCCCACAGCACTCACACCGAAGTACACCTCGTCTGCAGTCGAGAGAAGCACACCACCGTCGTCGAGCTCCCGGAAAGCAACTCGAGGATTGGGGATCGGCAGCGGAAAATCGGAGGTACCCATACGAGCGCGCGCCACAAAACGATAGCGCGGCCCTCGCCCGCACAAGACCCCCCGCTACGCTCCTACCAGCGATAGTGCGCGAAGGCCTTGTTGGCCTCGGCCATCCGATGCGTGTCTTCCTTTTTCTTGATGGCGTTACCTTCGCCCTTGGAGGCTGCGATGATCTCAGCCGCTAACTTCTCGGCCATCGACTTCTCGTTCCTCTCCCGGGCATAGGTGATCAGCCAACGCATAGCTAGCGCCGTCCGCCGCTCGGGCCGCACCTCGACGGGAACCTGATACGTCGCCCCACCGACACGGCGACTCTTCACCTCCACGACCGGCTTCAAGTTGGCGAGCGCCTGCTTGAAAACGTTCACCCCAGGCTGATTGGTGCGCGACTCCACGATGTCCATCGCAGAATAGAAGATGCGCTCCGCTACCGACTTCTTCCCTTCGCGCATCATGCACGAAATGAACTTGGACACCGTCTGGCTATCGTAACGCGCGTCGGGTAGCACCGGCCGACGCACAGCCTTCTTCCGGCGGCTCACTTGGCACCCCCAGCCCCGGACTTGGGCCTCTTGGTACCGTACTTGGACCGGCTACGATTACGACCCTGAACGCCCGAAGCATCGAGCGTTCCTCGCACGATATGGTAGCGTACCCCCGGCAGGTCCTTCACACGCCCACCCCTCACGAGAACGATCGAGTGCTCCTGGAGATTGTGGCCCTCTCCCGGAATGTACGCGATGACTTCGAAGCCGTTCGTTAGGCGAACCTTGGCCACCTTGCGTAGCGCCGAGTTGGGCTTCTTGGGCGTAGTGGTGTAAACACGGGTGCACACGCCGCGCCTGAAAGGATTCCCTCTCAGTGCGGGTGTCTTCCCCTTCTTCTGTACGTCGCGGCGCGCTTGCCGGACAAGCTGATTGATCGTCGGCATCCAGCTAAACTCGGGCCAGGAAATGCCCCTCGATCGAGAGGCAAGACAAGACTTTAAGACTAGCTTCCTCTCTGTACATCAGTCAACCCTCGCACACATCACTTAGTCCTCACCAGCAGTCATCGGCATCGGCGACTCCGGCAACTCCGGAGTGAACACGCCCGCCAGCGGCCCCTCAGCTCCGGGCAACTCCTCGAAGACCGGCATCTCCTGACCCTCGATCTCGACCTCCTGGTAGCGGTACTGCCCCGTCCCGGCAGGTATGAGGTGCCCGATGATGATGTTCTCCTTTAGACCGAGCAGATCGTCGCGAGCCCCACGCACGGCGGCGTCAGTAAGCACGCGCGTCGTCTCCTGGAACGAAGCCGCAGAAATGAACGACTGCGTCGTAAGGCTGGCCTTGGTGATCCCCAGGAGAAGTGGCTCCGCCTGAGCAGGGCGCAGCTTCTTCTTGCGCGCCCGCTCGTTCTCTTCGCGGAACACCTGGCGATCCACATGCTCTCCCTCGAGGAATTCGGTGTCCCCCGGATCGACGATCCGCACCTTTTGCAGCATCTGCCGCACGATCACGCCGATATGCTTGTCGTTGATCTTCACACCCTGCAGCCGGTACACCTCTTGAACCTCGTTGAGTAGGTACTCCTGCACAGCCCGCGGTCCCTTGATTCGCAAAATGTCATGAGGATTCACCGGTCCCTCGGTGAGCCGATCGCCAGCACGCACCCGATCGCCTTCGTGTACGCGCAGGTGCTTACCCGCAGGCACCTCGTAAACGGCCGGCTCCTGGCTCTCGTCCACTACCCACGAACTCCCCTCCATCTTGACAGGGTGGACGCGAATCTCGCGCTTACCGCGCTTGATCTCGCCGAAACGCACGACCCCGTCGATTTCAGTGATGGTCGCCGGATCCTTGGGCCGGCGCGCCTCGAACAGTTCGGCCACTCGCGGCAGACCACCCGTGATGTCTCGCGTCTTGTAGGCTTCACGGGAAATTTTGGCAACGATCTGGCCCGCACCGATCTCCTGGCCGTCCTCCACCACGAGCTGGGCACCGACCGGAATGACGAAGTCCCGGACCTTCTTCTCTTTCCCGCCCTTGACCTGCCAGATCTCGATGTGCGGGTGCAACCTCTTGTCCCGATCCTCGGTGATCACCCGCTGCCGCAACCCCGTAAGTTCGTCGAGCTCCTCGCTGACGGTCTCGCCCTCGACGATGTCCACGAAGCGGACCACACCTTCCACGTCCGAGATAATGGGGTTGGTGTACGGATCCCATGTGAAGATCGCCTGGTCCTTCTTGACCTCCTCGCCGTTTGCAACCAGGAGCGTAGCACCCAATGGCACCGCAAGCCTGGCACCCACGCCGCCGTGCTCCCCAGCGGTCCGAATCACGATCTCGCCTTCGTACGAAACCACGATCCGCTGGCCCTCGGCATTGGTCACTACGACCAAACGATCGCCATACTCGATGGTCCCCGCTATCTTGGTCTTGCGCACAGTCTGCTCAGCAATTCGGGCCGCCGTTCCACCGATGTGGAACGTGCGCAGAGTGAGCTGCGTACCGGGCTCGCCGATGGACTGCGCCGCGATGATCCCCACAGCCTCGCCTAGATCAACCATGCTCATGGTGGCAAGGTTTCGGCCGTAACACATCCGGCAGAGCCCTCGCTTCGCTTCGCAAGTCAGCACGGAACGAATACGCACCTTCTCGATCCCCGCCTCCTCGATCGCCCGGGCCGTGTCCTCGTCGATGAGCTGCCCGGCTTCGGCGAGGATGACGTTGCGACCGAACTCGTCGCGAACGTGGGGATCCACGACATCCTCCG
>DATMBI010000181.1:0-2009 GCA_035559375.1 Gemmatimonadaceae bacterium
CTATCACGCCCACGTTGGCCGTGTCCCCCTTGTCGCCGGAGCGCGCATGGGCCAAGTCCACGAGCATTACGCGCATCATTGCAGCACTACCACGGCTGGCCGCACTACATCCTTGGGAACGAGAGCTGGCCAATAGGCTACGATCTCTTCCACTTTGGGGCGTCCGCCGGCGAACCCAGTGACGCTAGGAGGCCCGTTGAGGACTAGTGGAGCGATCTCCCGCGTGAATCGCTCCACGCTGGCAGCATCCGATGAACGCACGCCGATGCGAAGCTGCACTTCTGGTGGGTCGTAGTGGCTTCCGACCAAGCTCCCGTGAGTTGCATTGTAGCCCACGAATTCCGTGAGGATACGGTCGAAGCGTAAACCCAGGTTGGCTAGGCGTTCACGGAGCACGCGGTCCGCTAACTGGGCTTTTGCCAAGGCGTCGGGCCAAGCATAGACGAGCGTACCCACAGCTTTGTAGCCAGCACGGTACGCGATCGACACCTTCAGGTACTCGGTGGGCGGACGACCTCTTACACCCCTAACGCGCACTCTATCCGGACCGGCCTGTTCGAGTTCGATCGTCCTGAAGTCCGCTATGACGTCGGGGGTGACGTAGTTGGCAGGGTCGCCCATCTCGTACACCAGTTGTTCGGTCACCGACTGCACCGATACGCGCCCGCCAGTCCCCGGATGCTTGGTGATCTCGAAGCTTCCGTCAGGCGTAGCTTCGACTATCGGGTAGCCGATGTTTGCGAGGTCTGGAATTGTCTGCCACTCGTACAGGCAGTTGCCGCCGCTGCACTGGGCGCCGCACTCGATGATGTGGCCGGCTACGATCCCCGCCGCTAGGCGGTCCCAGTCGTCCTCCTGCCAGCCGAACTCGAAACGCAGCGGCGCCATGGTGAGAGCCGTGTCCGTGGAGCGACCGGTTATCACTACCTGCGCTCCCTGTCTGAGCGCCTCTACGATAGGTCCCGACCCCAGGTAGGCGTTGGCTGCAACAACCTGTTCGCGGACCGTTTCGAGGGGTTCGCCGGTGTCGAGATTCTCCAGCTTGTGTCCAGCTGCGAGCAGTTCGTCCAAGCGCGGGAGCAGATCGTCCCCTGTCACGACACCGACTTTCAACTGCCCGCGAATGCCGCGGCGTTCGAGGAGGCGCAGCACCGCGTCAGCGCATCCCTCGGGGTTCACGCCGCCCGCGTTGGCGATCACCTTGACCCCACGTTCGACCACCGCGTCCAAGATGCTGTCGAGCACTTCGACGAAGTCGCGCGCATAGCCGGTCGAGGGATCGCGTGCCTTTTGTTTCTGCAGGATGGACATGGTTACTTCAGCCAGGTAGTCGAGCATGAGGTAGTCCACTGGTCCACCCTGCACCTGGCGGCGCGGAGCCTCCAACCAGTCCCCCCAGAATCCCTGGCCAGCCGCGACGCGCACAACGCTTTTCATCGCTCAGCCTACCGGCTCGGGCTGAGGAGGGAGCACGAACGGGCCTATGTGCGGCCCGCGGTTTCGCAGCGCGGTGCGAAGTGCCATCGCGAGCACCTCGACCGTATCCTCAGGGTAGACGATGGCATCTACGAACCCTCGCGCGGCCGCGTAGCGAGCGTCCAGCTGATGCTCGTAGTCAGCGCGCATCTCTTCGATCGCCGCTACGACCTCTGGCGGCAGTTCCTTGCCCGCCTTTCTGGCCTCCTCGATCGCCGGTCCGTAAACCGCCTGCACCGCCGACTCACCCTCCATGACGCCCATGCGGCCCGTAGGCCAGCTGAAGATGAAATCGGGGTCGAATCCCTGTCCGGCCATGGCATAATAGCCCGCCCCAGAAGCGTGGTTGACGGTAAGAACGATCTTCGGCACACGAGCACAGGCCATCGCTTCCACCCAACGCGCTCCCGCACGAATGATCCCCGAATGCTCAGCCTCCGGCCCTACCATGAAACCCGACACATCCTGAACGAACAAAAGCGGGATCCCCTCGCGGTCACAGCGATCGATATAATAGGCTACCTTCTCCGCAC
>DATMBI010000182.1:0-16139 GCA_035559375.1 Gemmatimonadaceae bacterium
GTCAGAACCTGTTTGTCGATGCCGGCGTTCTCTAGCACCTCCTCGCGATACGCGATGTCGCGGTGACCGCGTACGACGAAGTTCCGGTCGCCTGGCGACACCAGTACCGGATTCCCTTCGACATCTTTCTCCACCCGGTACGCGCTGGGACCCTTGGCGATGGCCGCTATGAACTCCGGCGGATAGTAATGATTGTGTACGTCGACGATCATGAGCGATTGTAGAGGTGGGGCACCAAGTTGACGTAGCGCCTGAAGTTACATGGATGCGCGTCTCTACTGCAGCGACCTCCCAGTCAGAGTGCCCGACCTAGCCGGCGCTTGTGCCACCAGTGGTAGAGCGGCCAGCCACTGAGCACTATTCCTAACCCGACTGCGCTGTCCAGCGGGCTCGAAAGGACGGCGTTACCAGCTACTAGAAAGGCCGCCGTCGCGAACAGCAACGGAGTCCAGGGGAAGAGCGGAATCCTGAACGTCGTGCCACGGACACCGCGCCACCCTAGAAGCAGCAGTCCCAGAGCCATCGATCCGAAAAAAATCCACTCGGTGTACACGACCCGCGTAAACAATGCTCTGAAACTCCCAGTCGCTGCCAGGACGCTCGACCACAATGCTTGAAGCACGATGGCCCTGTGCGGAGTTCCGAAGCGCGGGTGCACGTCGCCCAACCAGCGGAACAGCAATCCGTCTTGGGCCATAGCGTAGTAAACGCGCGGGCCAGCGAGGACGATTCCTGCTAGCGCCCCGAAAGACGAGAACATGACGATCGCTGCCATCGCAGTCGCGCCGCCTCGACCGAGCAACGAGTCGGCCAGTTCAGCCGCTACGCGACTGGAGCCCGTAACGACTTCAACGGGAAGGACCCAGAGGTACACAGCATTGACCGCCATGTACACGAACGTGACGACGAGCGTCCCCACCACGAGCGCGCGGGGAATGGTGCGCCTAGGATCCACGGTTTCTTCGGCACTATAGGTGACCATGTGCCACCCTCCGTACGCGAACAGACCCGCGGCAACAGCGAGCAGAAAATCGGCCCACCCTGCACCCCCCAGGCTTAGCGACCACGAGTTTCCGCCGCGTCCGCCACCGGCGACGATCCCCGCCACCACAATAGCGGCCACGGCCAGTAGCTTGCCGGCAGTGAACCAAGCCTGCAACCTGCTGCCGGCCCGCACACCGCCGTAGTTGATCGCGGAAAGGACCACAATGGCTCCTACGGCGACGAGGCGCTGGCCAAGCGCCCCTAGAGGAAAAAGCTGGCCTGCATAACGAGCGAATACCGTGGCGATAGCCGCGATTATGCCGGAGTGCATGGTGAGGAGCATAGCCCACCCCCACATGAACCCCACCCCTGGATGAAGCGATTTCGCCAGGTATACGTACACGCCGCCCGAGCGAGTGTAGATGCTGGAAAGTTCCGCTGAAACCAAAGAACCGACTAGCGTCAACAGCCCTGCGACCAGCCACACACCTAGGACGCCAGCTGCCGACGGTACCTGGCTAGTTACCTCGGACGGCTGCACGAAGATGGCTGCCCCGACGATGGTGCCCACCACCATTGCCGTCGCATGCCGGAGCTCTATGACACGGCGCAGACCGCCAGACACGCTCGCCCCGTTCTCCAAAGTCGACCGCAGTAGCTACATCGCACGGGACGATCGCCCGCCCGCCACGACACCCTCAATCCCAGCCGCGCGAAGCAAGCGGTTGAACGCAGTCACTTCGACCTGTTCGACACGTTCCAGCTCCGAGCGCAACGTGCTCCACTGGGATTCGAGTTCAACGAGTCGCTCCCGCACAGGAGTAGTGAGCACTGGATTGCCTTCTATCTGCCCCCAGAGGAAACCGTACTGGCCGTTGATCCCGTTCGGAAAGTTGATGATGTCCTGGCCGTTCTGAGCGCGGGTGGTGAGCTGGCCGTCCAGCGAATCCAGCCGCGACACCAGAGCTCTCGCTGCAGCACCGATCGCTGCCGCCGAGTCGCTCTCGCGGCTGCGTGCCACGAAGCCCTCGATCTGCGCCTTGATGTCTCTGAGGCGCAACACGGCTCTATGAATCTCGTCGATGCGGCTAGCGACCAGTCGGGCCGCGGAATCCCTCGCGATCAAATCGGGAAGCGGCGTCACCCGGCGCGGATCCTGACGAACTTCTACCGTCGTCTGCTGAACCTGCCCAGCCGCCACGAGACGCACGGTATAGACGCCGGGCAAGACGATCGGTCCGCCGTTAGGCGATCCGAATAGCACCACGCCCGAGAGTGTAGTCGGTGCCGCACGGCGCAAGTCCCAGACGAGCAAATTGAGGCCGCGCCGCGGCGTCAAGCGCGAAGTACCCGAACCTGCTGCGCTGGAATAGCTACGCACCGAAACACCCCCCGCATCCAGAATCTCCACTCGCACACTGTCCGCGGAATCCGGTCGAGCCGGGAGATAGTAGTAGAGCAGTGCACCGAACGGAGGATTCCGTCCAGCGTTGCGAGCTGCAGCGACAGCAGTGCCCTCCCATAGGATCGCCGGACGCGGCCGGTACAAGTGAGGCTGACTTCCCCAGAGGCTATCGACATGCTGGCGAACCACCGACAGGTCGTCCAGAATCCAAAAACCGCGGCCTTCCGTGGATGCTACGAGGTCCCCGTGCCGGACTTCGAGATCGGTGACAGGGACCACAGGCAAGTTCCCCGAAAAAGGCTGCCAACGTGCCCCGCCGTCGAACGACACGTACACCCCCGTCTCGGTGCCCGCGAACAAGAGATTGCGTCGTTCGGGATCCTCGCGTACGACCCGGACCGGCTCGGAAGCTCGAAACCCTTTCACTACGAGACTCCAGCTCCGCCCGTAGTCGTTCGAGCGGTATACGTAAGGTGCCGGATCGCCCAAGATCCCTGCGGAAGGCAACGTACACCGTGGCCGGATCGTGGGGTGACACCTCGATCTCGTTCACCCGACCGTCCCCGGCGGCTGGCGGCGTCACGTTGTGCCAAGTGGCGCCGCCGTCTCGCGTCAACTGCACTAGGCCGTCGTCCGTCCCCACGTACAGCGTCCCGGCATCGTGCGGCGACTCGGCGATAACCAGGATCGTTCCGTACACTTCTCCACCTGCGCCTTCGTTGGTGAACGGCACACCGCCCTTTCCTTGACGCGTCCGGTCGTTACGCGTCAGGTCCGGCGAAATCGCACTCCAGCTCTGCCCGCGGTCGCGCGATCTGAAAAGGACATTGCCGCCATGATAAACGACCCTATCGTCGTGCTGGGATACCAGGATCGGAGCCGTCCAGTTGAACCTGTAGCGCGTCCTATCCGTGGGCTCGCTGAGATTCATTTGCGGCCAGGGCATGATCGCTCTCGTGAAGCCGGTGGCCAGGTCCAGCTCTTCGATAATCCCCTGGTAACAGCCGCCGTATACATAGCGCGGATTGCGCGCGCTCACGCCGATATGGGCAGTCTCGCACCCTGGCCCCTCTTGCCAATCGCGCACTCCGATCGAACCGGCGTCGCTTCGGCTGCGGATTATTACTGATGTATTGTCCTGCTGGCCCGAATACAGACGATAGGGAATCGCGTCGTCGACAGTGACGTGATAGAACTGACCCGTCGGTTGATTGTCCTGACTGCTCCAACTCCGCCCGCCGTCCAACGATATCGACGCTCCACCGTCGTTGCCGTTTATCATGTAATCGGTGTTTTCCGGATTTATCCACAGCGCGTGGTTGTCGCCGTGGGTGGCCGGCACTACGCTGAACGTCCTTCCCCCGTCTATGGATTTCAGCAACGGTGCGTTCGTCACCCACACGACATCCGCGTTGCGGGGATCCGCTACGACCTTCATGTAGTACCAAGAGCGTGTTTGAATGAGTCTGTCGTCGGACACGCGACGCCATGTGTTTCCCGCGTCGTCGCTCCTGTACAAGCCACCCTGGTCAGCTTCCACTATGGCGTAAACCCGGTCAGGGTTGGCTGGCGAAACCGCTACCCCGATCTTGCCCATGGTGCGAGGCAACCCCTCCGTCAGTCGCCGCCAAGTGTCGCCTCCGTCGGTCGACTTCCAGATCCCGCTCCCCGGCCCGCCGGAGCGCACCTGCCACGGCGTCCGCTGGTGATCCCAGAAAGCGGCATAGAGAATCCGGGGGTTCTGGGCATCCATCGAGAGATCGCTAGCGCCGCTAGTTGGATTCTCGCCTCGCAACACGAGCACCCAGCTCTTACCTCCGTCAGTCGTTCTGTATATCCCGCGATCCGGCGTGCCCTTCCAGCGATCGCCCTGCGCCGCGACATAGACGATGTCAGGATTCGTAGGGTGAATCCTGATCGCCGATATCTGGCGAGTGGCGGCTAGCCCCACATGAACCCAGCTTCGCCCCTGATCGGTACTCTTGTAAACGCCGTCTCCGTACGAGGAGGCTTGCCCTCTGACCGCGTGCTCGCCCGTACCCACGAAGACGACGTTTGGATCGGATGGCGCTACGGCAATCGCACCGATCGAGCCGGCACGAAAGAATCCGTCCGATACGTTTCGCCACGACAGTCCGGCGTCGTCGGTACGCCAGACACCTCCCCCTGTGTACCCTGCGAAATAAGTCAGCGGCCGGCTGGGAATCCCTGCCACCGCTACACTTCTCCCGCCTCGCCAGGGACCGATATTGCGCCACGAAAGCGCCTGAAAGAAGGCGGAATCCAGCCGTTGAGCGTCCACCGGCTGTGATGGCCGCACCTGCGCCGACGCCGATGCAGTACCTACGCCGAGGACCAAACCGAGAAGACCGACCGCGCGCAACTTGTTAGTCGTAATCATGGCGATAGAGCGTAAGGGCTTAGGTGGGCGCAGAACGTATCGCGCGCAACGCCAACCGGCCAGTGGTTTCAGCGCGCGCCTTTCAGCAGCGGCCCGATTACTGCCGTGGAGCCGAACGCGGCGCTCGCGATGGATCGTAGAACTCCAACGGGAGGGCCTCGTTGCGTACGAACGCTGCCGCTACCTCGGCTAGAAGACGGGGCTGATCGTACCAGACTAGATGACCGGCCGCAGGTATCGCGACGTATCGCGCACCGGGCAGTGCAGTCAGATACTCGTAGGAAACGCGCCAGTCTATGTAGTCACAGCTGCCTCGCACCACCAAGACCGGGACCGCGATGCGCCCCAGTGCCGGCCGCGGGTCAGCTAGGCGTTGTGCATCGCGCAGAGTGTAGGAGTGAGCGAAAAAGCCTAACCCAGTCAGTGGAAGAAGCCCCGACGGCAGTTCCGAACTGCATGTGAGTCGCGGCTGGCCCAATCGCAGTGCCTCCTCTTGAGCACGCGTCCACCACCCGTCTGCCTCCCAGTCCTTTACGATCGCGTGCGCGACTCGCGGATTGAAATCCTCCATCATGCGCCCGAGTATCAATCGCAAAGTGGGTCGCTGCAGTAACGCTAGCGCGGTCGCCTCGACGTCTCCGATGCGGGCGCGCGCCGCTGGATCCAAGTACTCGGGCCAGGCACCGTACCAAAGCGGTGCTGGCGAGACCAAAAGCATCTTCGCTACCCGGTCGGGATGCCTAACGAGATACTGCACAGCTAGCGAAGCTCCCCACCCCTCGCCGACCAGAAACAACTGCCGTGCGCCCAGAGTACGTCTGATCTCCTCTAGATCCTCGACGTGCCGCCGCACCGTGTACGGCGGCTCCCGCCCGAGATCGATCCGCGACGACAGGCCACTGCCCAGTTGGTCGTAGTAGTAAACGTCGTACCCGTGATCGGCCAGAAAATCGTAAGGCCTCGAAGGCAGTCTCTGTAGCAACGGAAGTGCCGGTACCCCCGGACCATCGTGCAACACTATCGCTTGGCCTGTCCTGGGTACGCGCGCTTCCGTGACCACATAGGCCAGTCGCGAACCGTTAGCCAGCGTCCAGAAACGCGTCCCTGGTGCCGGCTCCGGTGGCGCCAGCTTCGGCGTGGGTGTCCGGCCTACTAGGGTGTGGGCCAACACCACGTAGGCAACCGTAGCACCTGCCGACCACGCGATCACTCGCTTCCTTCTCGCCCCGCCGACTAGCCCTTGCCGTGCTGCGACTCGTCGCAGCAGCGGTATCGCTACCGCCAGGAAAGCAACCAGGGCGAGTGCCGCTAACGTAGCGAACGGTAACCCGAACCACGCAAAGCTCAGGAACGTGGCCAGCGCCACCAGCGCGGCGGCCGCCAGAGCGAGCAAACTGAGCACCAGCGATCGCATCGCTACAGCACCCGCAAGAGTTCGGGTAGCCGCTCCAACGAGCCCTCCAATCGAACGCCACGGCGGGCGCCACGCATCACCGCTACCGCCACCGCCGCGTGAGAAACCTCGCCCGTAGTACTGTCGCGAGCCCAACCCACTTGCCAGCGCTCCAGAGTGGCCACGACCTCCTCCACACTCCCACTCAGTACTCTATCACCCTCTAGTAGACCCCAGTTACGTGCAATGCTGGCCAAGCGGGCCGGCACGTCGCGCCACGGATCGACGGTAACGACTACCAGCGGGACGTCGTCGCGGCCACTCTCGCGGCGCAAGCGCAGTATTTCACGCACCAGCAACGGGCACACCGTCTCGCAGTGCGCGTACGCGAACGTCACGATCGCCCCTCGCTCCGCCAGCGATCCCAACGAAAAGCGCTGCAGCGACTGATCCACCAGCTGCAACTCCGGGATTTCGACTGCAGCGGTCCACGCTTGCTCTGGCAGCGCCACCACTCGCTGGTTCTGCAAGGAGCGATAAACCGTCCTTGCAGCGAGCGCTCCACCGTAAAGCAGCGAACCGGAGGCGGCGGCCAGCACGAGGCGTCCCCAGACGGAACGGTAGAGAACGCGCAGGTCGCGTGCCAGAGAGTCGCCCCACACCGCGAGGAGAACTGCTAGCAGTCCGAGTGGCTGTCCCACTAGCAGGATCCAGCCACCTGCGTTAGGCAGCTCACCCGGCCTTGCACCGAAACATGCCAGACGCGTCCGCAGTATCCAGTCCGGCGCCTGGCTTTCCGGGTAAAGCGCTAGCGCCCACCAGGCTGCAGTGAGGGCAGCGATGACAGCCAGTGCCACCGCTGCCCATCCCGGACGCACTCTAACGTAAAGCGGTGCGGCTACCCCACTTTCCAGACCACGCTCAGTAGCTTCCAGTTGGTGAAATAGTAGACCACGAACGCCAGGAAGAAGATCCCGACCAGCACCAACGTCCCGGGCGTCGCTCCCGCGAATCCGCGCTGCGGGGCGTGCAACTGCTCGTTGAGTTCATCGGCATTGGCCGGGTGGCGAGGCGGATCCGTCAGCCCTTGCGGCACACCGTCCACCCGCACGCCTATCGTCTGCGTCTCCAAACGCTCGCCGAAGAAAACCGACTTTACGGCGATCGCGATGAAGAGCAGCGCCCCCGTAACCGCTAGGATCCCTCCGATTCCCATCACCGCCAGGACCAGATCCACCGCCGGACTGAACTGCACGTCGAACGGCGCCAGCGAGAAGGAAATGTCCCAGTGGCGCCGCGGAACGCCGAAGCTGCCCGCGAAAGTCATCCCCACGGACAGCAAGAGCACTCCGACGGAGAAAAGGTACGGCTGCCAGCGAGCTGCTTTCCAGAACGCCACCTTGCGTCTGAAGATCAGCGGAATGAGGTAGTAGGTCACGCCCATGAAAGCGGTAGCCGTCCCCGCTACCACTGTGGCATGGAAGTGTCCTGGGACACGCAGCGTGTTGTGTGCGATGATGTTGATCTGCTCCGTTCCGATCGTGACCCCGGTAATCCCTCCGACGAACCCGAAAACCACGATCGAAAGAACGAGAGCGCTGAAGCCGGGGTCGCCCCACGGAGCGCGCCTCAGCCAACCGAACAGACCGTCCGTGTAGCCCCTGAGGCGCATCCCCAACTCCATTCCGGCAGGCACGGTGAAACCGTGAATCATCGAAGCCATCACTGCCATGTACATGAAGTACGAGGTGTTCACGATCTTCCACGCCGGACCGAAACCGGGATCCACAAGCAGGTGATGCGCAGAGGCGAGCGAGATGAAGGCTATGTAAAGCACGAAGGCCCAGCGGCTCACTTTTTCGTTGAGCACCACAGCCCCTACCGTGAGCGCCCCCAGCATGTACCAGATGGCTACCATCGCGGCCACGTTGATCTGCTGAGACGAGTGCCCCAGCCCCCACCAGATCAAGCGATACACTTCAGGATCTACCGACTTAATCAAGCCCAGCGACCACAAGAAGGTCGGTACATAGATCATGGCACCGTGGAGGAGCGTGATCACCGCGATCACTGCTGCCGTCATGGCTCCGTACACCACCAGTGGCATGGAGCCCTGATAGCGATTCTCCCGGCGCGCCACCGTCAGGTTAGCGAAGAAAAGGCCCGTGGCCGTGAGGGCTCCTACGGCGAACAGGATGATGCCCAGATAGAACAGGGGAGGTGCCTTGAGCGGAACATACGACGTGAAGAGCACATCCGCCTTCCCGCTCCACTGCATCCACTCTACCAGCAGTGCGCCGACCAACATCAGGGCGAAGGAAAGCCACCCCAGTCTAGGAGCCGCCGGACGGCTGTTGAGCAGCACCGTCCCGGCGAACCAGAGCACTGCCATTTCGAAGAAAATGATGAAGAAAATGAGCATGTTCATCCCGTGCACGCCCAGCAAGCGGTAGTACCAGTCCGCGGGGAGGAGATGAACTGCTTGCCAGCGGGTCAGCACCAGTAGCAGCGCAGCTATCGCGCCGATGAGGAGCGCGACCACGCTAGCGACGGCGTTGACCTTGATCAGACCTTCCGCCTGGCGATGTACATGACGTCCCGTAAAGGGGCATTGGCGAAATTCGCCCAGTGTGGCCGCTACGTTGCTCACTGAGCACCTCCTACGCGCAGTTGCACGTCGCTACGGTCCGAGACTGTTCTGCCTGCTTCGTCCACCACGATCACGCGGCCTACCATCGTGTGGTGGCCTATGCCACAGAACTCGTTGCAGATGATGCGGAAGTCGCCCGCCTCTGTAGGTGTGACGTCGAGGGCGTAATCGTAGCCGGGTACGATCTGGAAGTTCACGTTCAGCGGGTAGAGGCTGAAGCCGTGATTGTAGTCCAGCGCCGAGATGTGCAGCCTGTAGCGCTGGCCGCGTACCAGCTTGAGGATCGGATACCACTGAAAAGTGAGTGCCGTGAGATAGACGTCCGCACCCGGAGGCGGTTGCACGATCGGGAATCCGCGATCGTCACCCACCTTGTACTGATTGGTGAATTCGACAGTGCGAGCGTAAAAGGCGCGCGGATCCACGCGCGTGCGAATGCCGGAAGGATTCTGTCCGCCCTTCCAGTGCCACAGCGGCATCATGGCAAAGAGCACTATGCACCAGACGAAGGCGACTGCCACCCAGATCTTTTCGGCCTTGTGCGCGGGCCGCCACCACACGCCGGGTACCGGGTCCAGACCGGTGTGAACTTTGGTCAGCATGGACACCTCACGGGAGATTGCCCTTGGGCATGCTGAGCACTTCCAGCATCCCCCAGCCGGTGTAGACCACCAGCATCACGATCACGCCTAGCGCCAACAGCAGGAATGCATTGTCGAAAATGCGTTGCATCCGCGGTGGGGTTTCGTCCGCGGACTGTGGTAGAGGAGTGTCGGTCATCTCCTGCACCTCCGGGGCTCTCTGTTGTGTCACTCACGCGAGGGCCGCTTTTTCGAGGCAGCCACCGCTCTACTCCTTCCAGCTCCTGCATGCCGAGTCCCACGCGCCTTGGGGCGACGCCCACCCTCGCCGGTACCCGCCTCGCGCTGCGCGGTCGTTGCAGCCAAGAGATCGGCCACAGTCGTAGTGCGAAAAAACTCCTGTAGCGCGCGAGAGGTCGCCTCCCACCGCGAATGCAACGCGCAGGGCTCGCCAGCGCCGCATTGCGGCCGTCCCAACAAGCATTTTCTCGATTCGATGTCTTCGAACGGCCTAGCGATCTCCAGCAGCGAGAGCTCCTCCGGCGGAAGGGCCAACCGGAAACCGCCCTTCGGTCCGCGCAGAGAGCTCAGAATCCCTGCACGCGCTAGCGCGTAAAGGGTCTTGGAGAGATAGTTCTTCGGCATCCCCAACGCCCGGGCAGCGTCCTCGACGCGCACGGGCCGGTCTCCGTCCTGTCGCGCCACGTATAGAACCGCGTTGATCGCGTATCGCGTAGTACCTGAGATCCACATCCGGACTTAGCTCCATACGCTAGTCCCGACTCGCCGGCACGCCGCCAGGCTTTCCCCGACGTCCGATCCAGTGTTTTCACCCCTGCAGCGAGCGGTGCTTTTCTGGAATTGATCATGTGGATATGATGAAATGTCCGCAATAAGGGAATTCCCCTACTCCGAGACCGTCCAGAACCTTGCTGCAGCGAGTTCGTACCTCCGCCGAGCGCACGCTCTCCGCCCTGGATGCAGCCTGCAACCGGCTCTACGGTTGGCGGCTCAATCCGCTCTACCAGAGCGGCACCGCAGCCTTTGTCCTGCTCTTGGTGTTGATCGTGACGGGCATCTACCTGCTCGTGTTCTATCGAGTATCGTCACCCTGGGAATCGGTCGAACGCATACAGGCCGACCCCTACCTGGGACGCTGGATGCGAAGCTTGCACCGCTTCGCATCCGACGCGCTCGTCGTCACCGTAGGTATCCACGCCTTTCGCATGTTCGCGCAAGACCGGGCGTGGGGGCCGCGCGCGCTCGCCTGGATATCCGGGGTGATCATGCTGCTCTTGGTCTTCGTCAGCGGCTGGACCGGATTCGTCATCGTCTGGGATACCTTCGGTGCCAGATTGGCTATCGCCGGCGCATCTCTCTTCGATGCTCTCCCCGTACTTTCCGAACCAGTGCGCCGTATCTTCTCGGGCGAACACCCGGTCCCGCCTGCCTTTTTCTTCATCAATCTCTTCCTTCACGTCGCGATCCCACTGGTAGCGGCCGCCGGCCTCTGGATTCACCTGGCTCGAGTGGCGCGACCGGTCCTACTTCCGCCGCGCACTCTCGCCCTCTGGATGATCGGCGCTCTGATGGTGCTGTCCGTGCTGCTGCCTGTTCCGCTCCTTCCACGACAAGACGCCTTCTCGCTTCCCCAGACGGTGCGAGGAGATCTCTTCTATGCGTTCTGGTTGAGTTGGGCCGAGCAACTCCCAGCGTGGATATCCTGGAGTGGGGCAATCGGTACACTGTCGTTAGGCTTGCTCGTGCCGGTGTGGAATCGCCGCTCGCGTACCGGCAGATGGGCACCTAGCAGCGTCGATCCTCGCCTCTGCACCGGCTGCATGCAGTGCCCGCAGGACTGTCCCTGGGACGCGATCACCATGCAGCCACGCCACGATGGCCGGCCGACTCTCCTGGCATATGTCGATCCAGCTCGCTGCGTGAGCTGCGGAATTTGTGCAGGATCGTGCGCCCCGATGGGAATCGGCCCCCCGGGCCGCAGCGGCCGCGACCAGTTGGAGCAGATACGCCGCCTGCTGGCAGAGACGCCCCTCGCATCGACACCGACTATCGCCTGCGTGGCGTGCGAGTACACGCCGCCGCACCTGCGCACGGCCCTCGCGGCGGAAGGCGCCTGGATCTTCACTGTCCCGTGCGCGGGAAACCTCCACACGTCGGTAATCGAAACGCTCTTACGTAGCGGTGCCGCGGGCGTACTCGTGGTGAGCTGCCCCCCCCGCGACTGCCGCGGCCGCGAAGGTCCGAAATGGCTGGAACAGCGAGTGTATCACGACCGCGAGGCCGAATTACAAGCTCGAGTGGATCGGCGCCGTATTAGACTCGCGGTCGGCGCCCCCGGAGACATCGACGGCGCCATGGCTGACTATCGCTCGTTAGCCCGTTCGCTCGCCCAACTGGCTGCCACAGATCAGGAAGACATTCCCGCCGTACCCGGGGAATGCGAACGCGCCTCCATCGCTACCACGCGGGAGTCACCATGAATCCCGTCCGACAGATTGCGGCCACCGCGGCCGCAGTGCTGATGCTGCTCGCCCTGCGAGCCGCCACCCTGTACACATGGGAAACGGCCGATGCCGCGATGGCTCGCCTTCGCCTCTCCTGGAGCGCTCGCCCCGAACGCGTAGAGAGTTGCCGGACTCTCAGCGACGCCGAGCTGTCTAGGCTGCCAGCGCACATGCGGCTACGCACGCAATGCAGCGGCCGCTCGGCCCGCTATCTGTTGTCAGTCGCAGTCGCCGACAGCGTAGTGTATCGGGACACGGTACGAGGCGGCGGTCTTCGCCACGACAGACCTATTCACATCTTCGACGAGTTCTCCGTCCCTCCGCGAACCCTGGCCGTACGAGTGTCCCTAACGAGACTGGACAGCACAGCGGCAGGCAGCGATACGGTCGCCACCACTTCGGACACACTGCTCGGAGCGCGAGCCATGCGCGAGCTGGACGAAAGGCGGCGGCGGGCAGCCGAAGCTGTACCGCCGCACCTAGTGCTCGACACGATCGTACACTTGGAGCCCAGGGCGGTGCTGCTCGTCGCCTACGACGAGCGGACTCGCCGCCTGGTAGCGCTCGACAGGCCCCGTCCCTGACGGAGAGACCAGCTAGCTAGCGTCCGGCGCGCCTAGCACCAGGCTGCCTCCGTAATACCTGTCCAGGACGCGCCTCTGTGAAACGTCCTCCATCCACGACAGGCACGCCGTTGACGATTACGTACGGAATCCCCTCGGGATAACGGTGCGGATCCTCGAACGTACCGACGTCCCGCACCTTGGCTTGGTCGAACACGGTAATGTCCGCCACACATCCCGCTGCGATGCAACCCCGATCCTTCAGCCCCAAGCGAGCCGCCGGCATCCCAGTCATCTTGTGCACCGCCTCCTCCAACGCGAGTACCCGCTCTTCGCGCACATACTTCCCCAGTACCCGCGGGAAAGTCCCGTAGTTGCGAGGATGGGGCACCGACTCGCCGGGCCTGCTCAGGCGACCGTCGCTAGCGATCATGGTCTGCGGATGCTTCATGATACGGCGCACGTCTCCCTCGTCCATGACATGGAATACCATGGACGCCCCACCTTTCAGTACAGCATCGAGCACTACGGTCGCGGCATTCTCCAAAGTGGGAGCTTTCCCCTCGCGTAACACGAGATCGTACAGCGTCCGCCCGTTGAGGCTGGGGTCCCATCCGACGCTGGCGAACTGCACTCGGCGAATATCTCCCCCTCCACGATCGTTCTTCAACAGCTCCACGATCCCGCGCAGTATGCTGTCGCGAAGAAACGCATCCGCCACTCGGCGCCGCAATGCACTGTCACCACCAGCGAGCGCCCACGGCGGCACTAGCACGTCCAAACCAGTGGAGCTCGCCGTGTAAGGATACTGATCGATCATCACGTCGGTACCAGCACGACGCGCCGAGTCCACCATAGCGAGCGTCACCGCACTCTTGCCCCACATCGGCTGCCCGATGGCCTTGTGATGCGTGAGGACCACGGGTATTCGCGCCAGACGGCCGATCTCCAGTGCCTCGGCAACGCCTTCGATGAGTCCGAGACCCTCCTCCCGCAAATGAGACGTGTAGATCCCGCCCGAGTCGGCAGCCACGGTCGCCAGAGCGACGACCTCGGCTGTCTTGGAGTAATAGCCAGGTATGTAGCGCAGTCCGGTGCTGAGCCCGAAGGCACCTTGGCCCATGGATTCAGCTACCATGCGCTTCATGCGTTCCAATTCTTCCGGAGTGGGGTCGCGATCGACACTCCCCATGACGCGCCGCCTGATGGTGTTGTGCCCCGCCAGGAAAGCGACGTTCATACCGAGCGGCCTGGCAGCCACAGAATCGAGGTACGCGCCGAAGGGATAGGGCCCACCACCGTCCGGCCCGCCCAAAGCTAGCGTCACGCCCTGCCTAACGTGACTTTCGGCATCCGGCATGCGAAGTATCGGATCGAGATGGGCGTGTAGGTCTATGAAGCCAGGCGCTACCACCAACCCGCGTGCATCGATCGTACGCCGCGCCTGTGCAGCCGCGAGTGGGGAACGCGAAACTAGAACGATGCGTGAACCATTGACTGCTACATCGGCCCTATAACCAGGAGCACCCGACCCGTCCACCACGGTGCCTCCGCTGATAACGAGATCGTACGGTTGCCCCTGACCCCCAGCTTCGACAGCCGCAATTGCTAACGCCACGGCCACCGCTACCGATCCGACGACTCCATACCCTTTCATAGCGTACTCCATCTCGTAGTCCGACCCCACTCAGGATACCGCCGCGCACGACACCTCGCCACACTCGGCCCGGTCCCGAGTCCTCGCGCCAGTCAGTGGAACGAATAGTTTTCTCGCGATGACGTTTCCCGAATTCTCTGCGTACGATGGCTTGGGGCTGGCAGAGCTGGTGCGCAGCCGGCAGATCTCGCCGCGAGAACTCGTACAAGCCGCTATCGAGCGCATCGAGGCTCTGAATCCGAGACTCAACGCGGTCGTGTCCACCATGTTCGAACGCGCTCTGGAGACCGCGGAACGGCCGCTGCCGCAGGGGCCATTCGTGGGAGTACCCTTTCTGCTCAAGGATCTGCTCTCGTGGGAGGAGGGAGAACCGCTCAGCAATGGCAGCCGATTCTTCGCTGGATGGCGGCCCCCTAGCGACAGCGAGATCGTGCGCCGTTATCGCCGCGCCGGAGTCGTGGTGCTGGGCAGGACCAACACACCGGAGTTCGGCCTCGTCCCCTTTTGCGAGCCGGAGCTCTTCGGTCCGGCCCGCAATCCATGGTCGTTGGACCGTACGACCGGTGGTTCGTCAGGCGGATCGGCCGCGGCGGTGGCTTCGGGTATGGTTCCGCTCGCGGGCGGCGGCGATGGCGGCGGCTCCATCCGGATTCCTGCCTCGTGCTGCGGTGTATTCGGACTGAAACCCACTCGCGCCCGCACTCCGACCGGACCTCACTACGGTGAACTGTGGCGCGGTGCGGTGGTCGAGCACGTGCTCACTCGCAGCGTCCGAGACAGCGCCGCAATGCTCGACGCTATCGCCGGACCCGATGCGGGAGCGCCGTACTACCCTCCGCCTCCAGAACGGCCATTTCTCGAAGAAACGACGCTCCCGGTAGGCCGGCTTCAGGTAGCATTCACGACCGATCCTCTCCTCGGCAGCCGAGTGCACTCGGATTGCCGGCGTGCCGTTCTCGAAACCGCGGCCCTCTTGGAGCAGTTGGGGCACACGGTGATCGAGGACAGACCTCGCTTCGATGCAGAACTCTTCGAGTTCTCCTTCCTGACAATGGTTCTCTGCGAAACCGCCGCCGATCTACGCGAAGCGGAACACCTGCTCGGGCGTCGCGCACGTAGGCGCGATCTGGAGGCGGTCACGTGGAGCATGGTGGCGATGGGACGCACTATCCGCGCCGAGGAATACGGTCTGGCCGTACGCACGTTGCAGCGCATAGCTCGGCAGGTGGCCGTGTTTTTCGAACGTTACGACGTTCTACTCACCCCTACGCTGCCCGCGCCACCCGTCCCGCTCGGGAGCCTGCAGCCCAGCGCCGGTGAGCGACTGGCGCTCGAATTACTGGGGGCGCTGCGAGCGGGTCGGCTACTGCGCTCGCTCGGTACGCTCGGGCAGTCGGCGCGGCGAGTGTTCGAGTGGATGAGCTTTACCCCCTTGGCCAACGTGACCGGCCAACCAGCGATGTCGGTCCCCCTGGCTCGCAGCGCCGATGGCCTGCCCATCGGTGTACAGTTCATCGGCAGGTATGGGGACGAAGCCACGCTGTTCAGGCTCGCTGCTCAACTGGAACGAGCGGTGCCTTGGGCCGACACTCATCCCCCCATCTGGAGTTAGAAACGATGGAACCGGTGACTGCGGTACATTCGCTGCGCGAACTACTCATCAGGCTGGGGCTCGCTGTGGCAATCGGGGCAGTTCTGGGGATCAACAGAGACCTACGAGGCAAACCGGCCGGACTCAAGACGCATGCCTTGGTAGCTCTAGGCTCCTCGATGCTGACAGTCGTGTCGCTAGCCGTTGCCGACGGCGCGACTGCGGACGGAAACGCCGTGTCGCGCGTCATTCAGGGTATCATCACGGGAATAGGATTCCTCGGTGCAGGCGTGATCCTGCGCGGCGAACGAGGTTACAGTGTGCACGGCCTAACGACGGCAGCGTCGGTGTGGCTCTCTGCCTGCTTGGGGATCGCCTGCGGAGCCGGC
>DATMBI010000183.1:0-2736 GCA_035559375.1 Gemmatimonadaceae bacterium
ACCTCCAGTCGGCCACCGGATCCCCCGAGCCGAGCCCAGACAGCCGCGCGGCAATCCGCTGACTCGCAAAACTGCTTTACAAGCTCCCGGAGCTCGTTCACGGGCAACGGATAGTGAGGCGCACGATATTGCCCCCGCGCGCGAATTGCTCGACCCGATCCACTAAGCGGCGCATGAGGAAGAGACCACGACCGTCCTCACGCTCGATGTTCTCCTCCAGAGTCGGATCTATCGTACACCGCTCGAGGTCGAACCCAGGACCCTCGTCCTCCACCTCGATGACTAGTTCGCGGTCGTGCAGCGCGGCCCTGAGGTGGACGAACTTGCGGGCGTCCTCCCGGTTTCCATACAGGATGGCATTGGACAGCGCCTCCGTCAGCGCCACCCTGATGTTGAGACGCCAGAGTTCGGGCGGTATATCCAGCTCCCTGCAGCGAGCCGTGACGACACCGACGACGTGTTCGATGTAGCGCACGTCGCTCGGGATGGTCAGCTCTAACGGAAACGACCGGTTGCCGGAAAGCGTGCGGGCCGGCAACTCAGGATGTTCTTCTCGCATCGCAAATTGTAACGCTCGCGCCTCCCCCGAGGTCACGGACGGCCGCGGACCGCCGCGGCCGGATAACACGGCAAGGCTCAGGCGCCGCTGCGCTGGTTGCCGACGATCCTGAAGAGGGTATCGAGCTTGGTCAGCTCGAAGAGCGAGCGTAGATCGTCGTTCAGGTTGGCCAGCAGCAACTCACCGTTGGCTTCGCGGATCTTCTTCGAGAGCGTCACGAGCACCCCCAACCCCGACGAGTCTATGTAGCCCGTCTCCGAGAAATCCACGAGAAACTTGCGTTCACCGCGGTCCAACTCCTCCAGGACACGCTGCTTGAGCTCCTGGCGGTTGCCCACGATGAGCTGCCCCTGTACGGCAACGACACAAGTGTCGCCTTCCTTTCTGATAGTGAACCCCATGCTCTTCTCCACTCGCCTAGGTCAGTCGCCACGGACCTCGCTCTGCAGCGCAGTGACGGCGGCAATGTTGATAATGTCGTCGCTCGCAGCTCCACGCGACAGATCGTTGAACGGACGGGCCAGCCCCTGGACGATCGGACCGATAGCCACTGCAGCCGCCAGGCGCTCTACCAATTTGTAGGCGATGTTGCCCGCTTCCAGGGACGGGAACACGAGCACGTTAGCCCTCCCCACCACTGCGCTCCCAGGTGCCTTACGCCGCCCCACTGCCTCCAGCAAGGCCGCGTCGGCCTGCAGTTCCCCGTCTACTGCCAGATCCGGCTGGCGTTGGCGGACCAATTCCACGGCCTGCCTGACCCGGTCTACCGACGGCCCCTCCGCACTACCCTTAGTGCTATACGAGAGAAAGGCCACCACTGGCACATCTCCCACCACGAGACGGCGCTCCCGAGCCGCGGCCATGGCGATTTCCGCCAGTTGTTCCACATCGGGCTCTGGCACTACAGCGCAGTCCGTGAACGTCAGCACCTCGGCGCCGAGGCCTCGGAAGTCTCCCACCACCATATAAAACGAGCTGGACACCGTCTTTACCCCAGGCCGCGTACCCACGAGCCACAAACCTGCCCGCAGCACGTCAGCCGTCGGTCGAGCACAGCCGGCGACTCCTCCGTCAGCCTCCCCATGCCTAACTAGGTCGGCGGCGAAATACAGCGGATCGCCTGCCAGCTCCCATGCCAGCTCCTCGTCCAGGCCGCGCTCACCCCTAGCTTTCAACAGATCGCGGGCAACACGCTCGCGCCGCGGGTCCCGCCTTACGTCGATATACTCCAGTCCGGGGATCGGCGCACCACGCCCCACTACCACAGGTCGGACGATCGCATCGCGAGCTAACGAGCGTGCCGCATCCAGGAGCCGTGGATCCTCGGCTTCCGGGAAGACGATGCGAGGCGCTAGCCGCGAGGCGCGCGCCCTGAGATCCTGTATGAACTCCCCCGGAGATCGCCAGCCCGCCGACATCATCCTGCGCCCTGACCGAAACGATCCCGCAGCGCCTGCGCGACCACGGGATGCACCAGGTCGTCCAAGCGCCCTCCGAACCGTGCCACTTCGCGCACGAGTGAGGCGCTGATGTAGGTCGTGTCCAACGAAGGCACCATGAACACCGTCTCCAGCCCTGGCATGAGGTGCCGGTTCATCAAGGCCATCTGATACTCGTATTCGAAATCGCTGACCGCTCGAAGCCCTCGAATCAGAAGGCGAGCACCGGTAGCACGCGCAAAATCCACGAGGAGGCCCGAGAACTCGCGCACGTCCACTCGTTCCTCCTGACCCACGGCAGCCTTGATGAAGTGCACGCGCTCTGCAGAAGTGAACAGTGGTTGTTTGTTTACGTTGACCGCGACAGCTACTATCAAGCGGTCCACGAATTCGAGGCTACGCCTGATTAGATCCTCGTGTCCTCTCGTAATAGGATCGAACGTACCCGCGTAGATCGCGATGCGTGACATATTTGGGGACCTAGGTTCGTGGTCTGGCGGCACCCGCCTCGACCGCCTGAGAAAGCTCTGCCGGCTGGGATGCAGGCGGATGCCTATAGATAGTTACCGCAGTGTCGCCGTAGGTACGCGTCTCTCCACCGGCTGGAACAGGACACGTACTACGACCCGCCGCGGCTCGTAGTTCGCCTCGCGGATGTGAGGGTGTAGTTGCGAATCATAGCCGGGCGCTGGCGCGGGCGGCGCCTCAGGGCTCCACGGGACGCGCGGGTGCGACCGA
>DATMBI010000184.1:0-8629 GCA_035559375.1 Gemmatimonadaceae bacterium
GCAACCCGCCACCCCCGATCAGCGCCGCCCGGACCGTGCGTCCCCGATCCAGCTCGCGGCGCTCCAACCGCGCTACCGCACTGAACGGAATCGTTATGCGCTCCCCGGACCAGACTACTGGCCGCGGGTCGTCGCGCTTCACGCTCGAGCCCATGGCCAGCAAGAAACTCGTGTCGCTGGCGGCGACGACGCGGCCTGTGACGCTCGCCACACCTTGGCCCAAGTAGCGCTCCAGGCGCTGCGAGCCTTCCGTAGTGAGCACCGCCCGGTATTCGCCCCCTGGCTCCGGTCGCGGCTCCGTTTCGGGAACGAAGCGGTAACAACCCGAGAGGAGGATCGTGGCTAGCAACGCTGTCCTCGATACTTTGCTCACTGGCGCCCTCCGCCTCCGCCTAACGAAATCCAGCCTCCGAAGCCGCTACCCAACCCGAACGCCTCTCCCAACGCGATCACCCCGACTATGCCTAACCCCGACGCTAACCATGTACGCCCTCGGTCCAGCTCCCTGCGCAGGATCCGCGCTGCAGCCCAGCGCGGAATCTCGAAGCGCTCGCCACTCCAACCGCTGCGCGCCCCACCCCGCGACTGCGTCGCCTGGATGGCGATCACTAGCGAGGTGTCCCGAGCCTCCACCAAGCGCCCTTCGACGGCCTCGACTCGCACCCCCAGGTACGGCGCAAGCCTCATCGTACCCTCGTCGCTCAGCTCCACGCGAACCTCTTTCCCTGCCTCCGGCGCCAGCGCCACCGGCACGTAGCGATAGCAGCCGCTAGCAGCCAGCAGTGCCGCTAGCAGCGCGCAGTACTGCCAAAACCGCCGCGTGCGGCCGAAAGACCAGTCTCCAACCCGTTCTCGCCTCACGCCGTAACTCTACCGCAGTCGTGGCCGCGAAAGAAGCCCGGCCGCCGGCAGCGACCGGGCTTCTCGCCCTACCCTCAGCCTCGGCTCAGCTACGCTGGCCGCGGCATGCCGAACCGTCCGGTGCTGTCGCGGTGACCGGGTCGTTCCGGTTGCGGCGCGGCTGGCCCGAAGCTGGCGGCACGTTGGGGTTGGACGACCGTTCGGCTATCGGGTAAGTGAACCGTGCGGGAATGTTCCCCTGATAGGCGTTGGATGCCGGCGTGAGATTGGGGTAGCACGTCCGCTTGTAGTCGTTGTAAGCCTCGTAGTTCTGGAAGAGTGCGATGTACTTCTCCTCCAGAATCTGCGTCAGCAACGCCGGACCCGAGAGGGACGCTCCGATCGGCGCCAGACCGTACTGCTGCCGCAGCGCGTCCAGCGCTTGCCGCGCCAGGGTAGTGTTCCCCGTCCGGTAGGCTGCTTCCGCGATGATGGCCTGGTTCTCCGCCCAGGTAACGATCGGCTGCCGGAAAGCGGGGTCGAGGCGTATCGGAGACAGGTTGGAGTGAAGCTGTGCGTCCAGACCCTGGCCGGGAGCGGCACCGTTGTACTCGCCGAAGCCGTTGAGCGAGAAGTACTGCGGAAGCCGCGGGTCGTTACGAGCCTTCATGAGGTCCACCAAAAACTTCCCGGGCCGCATGTAGCTGTCGCGGTCGCGGGCTATGAACTGCCACCAGATGTTCTCTTCGCCCGCAGCGCTGCTGTGGTACTCGGTAAGGTCGCCCGCCGGCGAGGAGATCCCCTGCTGTGCTTGCGCTAGCGCCTGGGTGTAAGCCTGCGGATTTACTTCCGCTGTATGCAGGTAGTAGCGAGCCTTGAGCGTGCGCGCTACTCTGATCCAGGCCTGCGCGTTGCCGTTGAGCGAAAGGTCCAGCGGCCCCACCACACCCTGCCCCGAACCCAGGTCGCTGATGGCACCGTCGAGCAGCGTTTGCAGCGCGGCGTAGACCTCGAGCTGGTCGTCCAGCTTGGGGTGGAGGATCTCTGGGTTCACCGCTTCGCTGTACGGGATATCGCCGTACATGTCGGCCAAGAAGCCTATGACAATCGCTTCCCAAACCTTGGCGATCCCTGCGAGGACACGGTTCCCGGCCGCGGTGGCGTCCGCCTGGATCTTGCGCAGGTCGATGAGACCGCCGCCGGTGTATGCCCCGGAGAACTCCGTGAACAGCCCTTCGGTGATCGAATACTGGTCGTAGCCGATGTACTGGCGGTCCGTGCCCGCCATCTGCTGTACCCACATGGAGAGGACGCGAGCCGCGTGTCCGTTCACGATGTAGTACGAATTCACCTGCGCCGCGACGAAGAGCTGCGCTGCCTGCGCGTCGGTGGGGCGGTTAGGATCGCGATCCAGCTTTTTGCCGCTGAGAAAGTCCTGGCAACCCGTGAGCGCCAGGAGTGCGGCGCCTAGCAGTTTCGTCGAATAGCGAGACATAGTCTTCTAGCTCCGGGTGTCAGCGGTTGAGGCCGATGGTGAGCACGATCGAGCGCGCTTGCGGGTTGTTGAAGTACTCGTTGCCGCGCGCCGGCACCGCGCCACCCAGGTTGGATTCAGGGTCGATGCCCGTGTAGTCCGTCTTGAGCCAGAGGTTACGCCCAGCCAGCCTCAGGTCCATGGTGGAAAAGCCCGAACGGCGTACCCACGGTGCAGTGACCGTGTACGAGATCGAGATCTCGCGTAGCTTCACGAAACCGCCGTCCTCCACGAACTGCGACTCCGGACCGACGAATCCCGAGCCTAGGTTCTGGAACCAGCTCGATTGCGTGAGCGTTACCGCCTTCCCTGCTCCCGGACCCGTGACAGGGCCTGGCATCCAGTCCTTGCCGAACGTCCGCTGTTGCCCGCGGATCTCGGTGTCTTTGTGTGCCCCGAAGTTGAAGAGCGCGCCCTTGGTGCCGTTCCAGATGTCGCCGCCCTTGCGGATGTCCACGAGCGCCGAGAGCTGTACCTTGCGCCAGAGGTTCACGCTTGTGTTGATGCTGCCCGTCCACTTGGGGTTGGGGTCGCCCACCACGCGCTGCTCTTCGTCGAAGACCGGGAAGCCATCCGTGTCCAGCGTTCCGTCGTCTATGTAAAGCGCGCCGTCCGGAGCGTTGCGCTGACGGCAGTACGCGTTGATGTCCACACCACCGACCACATTCGACTCCTGGCTGTAGCGGCAGCGGACGAAGTCCCACCCCAGGATGATGCCGTGCGGATAACCTTCCTTGATGCCGCTCACGAAGCCGCCCGGCAGATAGAACTGCTCGGCGCCGCGGAGGTCCTTGACCAGGTTACGGTTCTGCGCCCACTGCACGCCGACGTTCCACTCGAGGTCGCGCATGCTCAACGCCCGCCAGTTCGCCGAGACCTCCCAGCCCTTGTTGGTGATCGTGGCAGCGTTCTGCACCTGGCTGAAGTAGCCCGTGGAGGGCGGCACAGGTAGCGAGAGTATGACGTCCGTAGAGCGAGCGTCGTAGTAGGTGACTCCTACATCCACCTTGGAATCGAAGAAGGCTAGGTCCAGCCCCGCTTCGAATTCCTTGTTGCGTTCTGGCTTGAGCCGCTCCTGGCCCTTCGATCCGGAGCGGAATATCCCAGCGTTACCGGCCTGGGAGACGTTCAAGCCCGTGGTCCAGCCGTCGCCGAACGTTCCCACCGTGAAGCCGCTGAACACCTGGTAGGGCTCGGGCTCACGACCTGTCTCGCCGTATGCTGCGCGCGCCTTGGCGTAGCTCAGGAGCCCCGTCCCCGTCTGGATGCCCAGAAACTCGCTGAACTCCCATGCCAGGCTTGCCTTGGGGAACCAGTTACGCCGCACGCTCTTGCCGAATGTAGACGATGCGTCGTTGCGCGCTCCGGCCGTCAGGTAGAGCTGGTCCCACAGATCTAGCTTGGCCTCGGCGAAGTACGACTCCAGGTGGACCAACGACTCGTAGTCCAGGGGAAGCATGTTGCTGGAGATCGTGTTTGACAGCGTGAAGATGTCCGGTGCTATGAAGCCGCGGCCCCGCACCTGTAGCTGGGTGTAGCTGCGCGAGTTCAGGTTCTGGCCCAGTGTGAGGGACGCGTTCAGCCAGTTGTTGAAGCGCTTCTCGGCTTGGCCTATGAGGTTGTGGTCGAACTGGAAGATCGTGTAGTTGGCTCTGTCTATCTGGCCCGTCGGTTCCGTCGAGTTGGACGGCGGTAGCGCTTCGATACGCGCATCGCTGCTGTAGTCGGCGCTCAGCGTGTACTTGAAGGACAGCCAGTCCATCGGACGGTAGTCCAGGTTGATGTTGCCGAAGGCCCGCCCCACGTCGCTGGTGTTCTGCATCTCGTAAACGATGAAGAACGGGTTGTCGTAGGCTCGCGTCTGGTAGAGCGATGTCGGCGTCGGGCGCGGGTAGCGATACGAGCGATGCAGCCCAGTTTCCGGATCGCGGTACTGCCGGTTGTCGAATTCCGGCGGCGTGCGTAGCGCTCCTAGTAGCAAGCCGGACAGGTTGGAGCCCTTCTGGATGAACGAGCCGTGCGTGTCGGCGTAGTTGATCGTACCGCCGAGGGTGAGCTTGTCGTTGAGCTGCAACGTGCCTTTGATGAGGGCGGTCGTACGCAGGAAGGCGTCGTTGCCGCCGATGATGTAGCCGTCCTGGTCGGTGTGGCCTAACGAGGCGTAGAAGGTGGCTCGATCGCTGCCGCCCGAGACGCTCAGCGTGTTGTCGAACGTCCGCCCTGTCTCGAACATCTCCATGAAGTGATTGAAACGGGGAACGTTAGGGGCGAGTTCGGGCCCGAAGGAGGCGCCGGTGAGGTAGCAACCGGGTCCGCCGCACACCGCCGGATTCCCCTGGCTACCGTGGCCGAAACGCCGCTGCAGCGGGTAGTCGCGGTTCACCTTGTCGGCCGAGGAGGTGGAGCGCAGGCTCCAGCGTGTCTCGCCGGCGCGCCCTCGCTTCGTCGTGATGAGGACCACACCTGCACCAGCGCGAGCACCGTAGATGGCCGCCGCAGCCGAGCCCTTCAGGATTTCAACCGACTCGATATCTGCAGGATTCAAGTCGGCCATGCGATTCGTGGCCTGCGTTCCGGCCTCCGCGAAGGTAGTGATGATCGTGGAGTTGTCCACCGGGATACCATCTACGACGAAGAGTGGCTGCGAGGTACCCTCGATGGACTTCTGGCCGCGGATCTGGATGAAGCTCGATGCCCCTGGCTCGCCTGACGATGCAGTCACCACGACGCCCGGCGCTTTCGCGGCCAGTGCCTGCACTGTGTTGAGCTCGTTGGACTTGATTATCTCTTCCGCCTTGACGGAGCTCACCACCGCCCCCAGCCGCTCGACCGCGCTCTGCGTGCCCGCTCCTGTAACTACTACTTCGCCCAAGCGCAGCGGGTTGGGAGCCAGCGTGAAGTCCTGGGTTTGCGAACCCGGCGTTAGCGAGATCGTGCGGCTCTGCGCTCGATATCCGATAGCTCGCACCGTAAGTGTGGCCTGCTGGCCGCTCACCCGCGCTGCCGGAACGCTGATACTATAGGTACCGTCCTCGCGCGTCGTAGCTCCTAACGCCATCCCCTCCAAGACCACGGTCGCGTATCCGATGGGCTGACCTCCCTCGGAAGTGACACGGCCGGTGATCGTCGCGCCCTGTTGGGCACTCACCGGCCGCACTAACAAGAGCCAGCCTAACGCAACCCCGAGTGTACGCCAACACCGAGTCATAGGGCTTGACCTCCCTGAAGTTGATCCCTGTCCGCGGACCCCGCTGCTACACCACGACCCGTTGCATCCGGGATCGCTAGCATACGCCTTCCCGGCCAGGCTGTCAATCGGGGCGCAAGCCGACTCGAAGCGCTGCTATGTGGCGATGCTGACGTCGCTGTGACCGAACGACGCAGGTTACTTGTCTTTGCCGCCGAAATCCACTTTGGGAACTTCGCGTGCCTCCGGGTTGTCCACTTCGAAATATGGCCGCGGCCGTGCGCCGATGATCTTGGCAGTGACGAGGGCTGGAAAGCGGCGAATGTAGGAATTGTAAGCTTGCACGGCAGAGTTGTAATCGTTTCGCGCCACCGCAATACGGTTTTCCGTACCCGCCAGCTCGTCCTGGAGCCGCAGGAACGCCTGATCCGACTTGAGCTGAGGATAAGCCTCCACGGCGACCATCAGTCCGCGCACCGCTGTCGAGAGCTGTTCGTTCGCCCTGGCCATCTCTCCTACGTCGCCCTTCTGCAGAGCACCCACCAGCCCGGCTCGCGCCCGAGTCACCTCGGTGAACACCTGCAGCTCCTGCTGCGCCTGTCCCTTCACAGTCTCCACGAGATTGGGTACCAGATCGGCCCGCCGCTGCAACTGCACCTCGATCTGATGCTTGGCCTCGTTCACCTGCTCGTCCAAAGTCTGGATTCTGTTGTATCCGCAACCAGTGGTGCCGGTGGCTAACAATAGCGCTACAGCCAGCTTTTTCATATTTATTCCCCCATCGCTGAAATATTATTCCAAAATGCGGGCTCGCTCGTCGGCCCACGATGCTAGCGCAGCGACGGCGCTCAGATATTCGTCCATCAAAAGAAGCGCCTCCTGCTTGGCGATAGGCCTTTCGCCGCGTACGTGCTGTAGCGCGGCCCGGAACGGTCGTACGTCCACGCCTATACGCTGCTGCACTCGATCTATTACGTCGCCTGTTCTTGCCGACGGTTCCTCGCCCGCGCAGCGCAACGCGGCTCGTAGCAGCGCCGCAATGACCGGCACGCTGTCCCCCATGATGGCTATCATAGCGGCCGGTTCCGTGCCCTCGGCCAGCACCGCATGTCGCAACCTCAGGAGCTTACTCATAACCTCGTGCTCGAGCTGCACCCTGAGATCCTCGCGCCGTACTGCGATTGCGTCCAATGGAAGGGAGCCGAATACCACTCGATGATGAGCCAGGATGTCAGCGTACTCCATCGGGAAAATGTCCACCGAATTGCGCCACTCCTGCAGCGTGAGGGTCAGCGGTGGAGGGTTGCCACCCTTCTGCCAATCGCGCGCTACAGGCGCCTCCCTCGCCAGTCGCGCCATGTCTATCGCGTCCACGAGCACCAGCACGTTCACGTTCTCCCGCGGCGAGATCTGTTCGCCACGGGCAGCCGAGCCGTAGATAGCCACACACACGAGCCCCTCGCCGTAAGCGGCGCGCAGCCGCTGGACCAGCTCCTCCACTGACATCTTTCTAGGCATAGTCACCAACTCCCGCTGGAGCCACCACCACTGAATCCGCCGCCACCGCCGAAGCCGCCGAAACCGCCGCCGCTACCGAAGCTGCCGCCACCGAATCCCCCGGTCCAACCACTGCGCCGCCCGCGCCGGCCGGAAGTCGCCGCCAGCCACCAGAGCAACGCCACCATGTCGTCCGCCGGCATGCGACCTCGCCCGCCCCGCCCCGCCGCGCGATGCTGCGCCACCGAAGCCACGACTACAAGTGCCACGAACAAGGCAGCCAACGACAACGCCACGGGCAGCGCGGGCGATACCCGAGTCGAACGAGCAGGTCGCTCAGGCAGATCGCCGAACGCAACGCCGAACTCGATGGCAAAACGCCTAGCTATCTCTCCAACTATCAAAAGCACGCCCGAGTCGTAGTCGCGCTGCACGAAGTAAGGTATAGCCGCGCGCTGGATGTCACCCGCGATGGCATCGGTGATGAAGCCCTCCGCACCCCGCCCCACCTCGATGCGAACGTGACCACGTCCATCAGCACTGGTCTCCTTGGGCACGACCAGGACTACGACCCCGGCGTTGCGCACGCGGCTACCTATGGGAGCGCTGGCACCGACCCCCCACTCCCGCCCTATCCTGAGCGCCACCTCTGCCGGATCTCGGCCTCCCAAGTCCGGCAGCGTCACTACGGCGAGTTCCCCACCGGTCTTCTCGCGCAGCTCCCAAGCCAAGCGATCGATGCGCGCTATGGTGGCCTGCGACAGGACCCCTGCGGCGTCGACCACTACGTCCGCACCGGACGGGCCGTAGCCCGCCGGAGGCTGCGGTAGCTGCTGGGCAGCCACGGTCAGCGGAAGTAGGAGGAGCGCCGCGATGACTCGAGCGTATCTTTTCACTTGCTGAATACTTGCGCCAAAAAGTCCGAAGCCCTTGCGTACCACGAACGACCGGGCCGTCGTCTTTCATACGGCGCAGGCGGCCGCTGGGTGTCAGCCTGCGGAAACTTAGTATCTTTAGGATCGCATATGGACACTTCTGACCGATACCGTCTCCGGCAGCTCGGCGTTTCGCTGGTTGCCGCACTGGTTGTCACGACCGTCGCAGCTTGCTCGCAGAGCAGCGGCAACGGTTCCGCGGCGGAAGCAGAAACAGCCAAGCCGGCCGCCTCTAGCGCCCCAGCCGAAGTAGACCCGCTCGTACAGCGCGCCGACTCCGCACGTATCAAGGGGAATCCTACCGCTCCCGTTTGGTTGATAGTGGTGAGCGACTTCCAGTGCCCCTACTGCAAGATTTGGCACGACAACACTCTGCCGGCGGTCGAGGCGGAATACGTTGCGACGGGCAAGGTACGCTTGGCCTACGTGAATTTCCCTCTGGGGCAGCACGCTCACGCGTTCGTAGCTGCCGAGGCCGCGATGTGTGCCGGGACGCAGGGCCGTTTCTGGGAATACGCTGACGCTCTCTTTTCGACTCAGAACGAGTGGTCTCCGCTGGAAAATGCGGGTCCCGTCTTTGCGCGCCTCGCTGCCCGACTCGGACTCGACACCACCGCCTGGTCGGACTGCATCAAC
>DATMBI010000185.1:0-11342 GCA_035559375.1 Gemmatimonadaceae bacterium
CGTTCTTCCTCATGAAGTCCAGGGCTTCCTTTCGCTCACTCGAAGGTGTAGCGGCAAGCCATGCTTCTACGTCGCTGACTATGCGAAATGCCTTGGCTCGCGCAACGAGTTGCTCGATGACGTCCATGCTGAAGTACGGGCATGCGAGGCAGAGCTGTTCCGTCTCGGCCAAACTCAGCAGCGGCACGAGGAAGGCATTTCTTCGTTCAGCTTTCTCAGCGTCGGAGGGGCGGAAGTGAAGTGCGTAGGAAGTTCGTTCGCGTGTTGTACGTGACATGCATCTCCTCCTTGCGCATCGCTTCCCGACTAGCGCTTCGAAACGGTGCCGCTGTGGCCACTGTAGGACCTTCCGCTAACACTGGCGCCGGCTAATCTTCCCCCGCCTGCCCTCGTGTCAAGCTCGACCGGAGGACCATTGAGCCGACCGACCATTCGCTTCGACCGTAACGAACTCGCCGGCGCATTCGGAGACATGGGAACCGATATTCCGCTTATCGTCGGGATGACACTGGCCGCAGGGCTGGACGGGACGAGTGTGCTCGTCATGTTCGGAGCGATGCAGATCCTCACGGGGTTGGTCTACAGGCTCCCCATGCCGGTGCAACCGCTGAAAGCGATGGCTGCGATAGTAATAGCACAGCAACTACCGGCGACAGTTCTCTACGGCGCAGGGTTGGCGGTCGGTGTGGCGATGCTGATACTGAGTGCCTCCGGCTTGTTGGAGTGGTTGGCGAGAAGCATCCCCAAATGCGTCGTTCGTGGGATCCAGTTGGGACTAGGGCTACAGCTGGCCTCCGTCGCGTTGGGGAAGTACGTGCAATCCGACGGCGTGTCCGGATACGGGCTCGCGTTGGGCGCGTTCGTGGTGACCGTACTCCTTCTGGGCAACAAGCGCCTTCCAGCTGCGCTCCCGGTGGTAGCCCTGGGAGTGCTGTACGCCGTGTTCTTCGAACTGGAGGGATCGACGCTAGGGCAGAGCTTCGGCTTCGCGCTCCCACAGCCTCGTCTGCCCGCGTTGAACGACGTCGTCACCGGCTTCTTGGTGCTCGCGCTACCACAGATACCTCTGTCGTTAGGTAATTCCGTGCTAGCTACCTGGCAGCTCCTGCGGGACCTCTTCCCCGAGCGCTCGCTCGGCATCAGAAAGCTGGGCCTAACTTACGCAGCGATGAACCTGGTGAATCCCTGGTTCGGAGGTATACCTACGTGCCATGGGTCCGGCGGATTGATAGGGCACTACTCCTTCGGAGGGCGGAGCGGAGGATCGGTGATCATCTACGGGACGTTCTTCGTCCTGGCGGGCCTGTTCCTGGGAGCGGGTTTCGACCAGGTGGCCCGCGCATTTCCGCTGCCTGTGCTCGGGACACTTCTTCTGTTCGAGTCGCTGGGACTCATTTGGATGGCCCGCGACGTGGCCCGTTCGCCCACGGAGCTGCCAGTGGCCGCTCTGGTGGGACTGCTAGCGGGCGGTTTGCCCTACGGTTACCTGATCGGGATCGTCGTCGGGACGCTGCTGGTGCGGCTGGGTGCCCGGATCAGACTCGTAGATCCAGAGACGGCTAGAGAACCCTAGGTCCGGCGCCAGATCAGTGTCCAAAAACGCGGCGCTGCTCGTCCCACAGACGATCGGCAAGGCGCCCCTCGGGGAGCCGCACATCGGAAAAACGCACTAGCGAATCCCGGGCCACGTCTCGAACCAACACACAGCCTTCCGCAAGGCCCATAGGCAGTGCCTCCTCAGCACGGGCGGCGGCAGCGTTGTCGATCAGACCGTAGCAGGTGTAACCGCCGACTCCGTCGAGAACTTCCCCGGACCTCAGATCTCTCTTGGCTACTGTAACGACTTCGCAGACTGGCTCACCTAGCGGAGCGACGGTGGCGTCACCCAACAAAACCGCTCGCGCGATGCTCGCCGCTACCTGGACATGCGGCAGATGAAATGGCGTATAGAAAGTATAGAATGGCCCGGTGCCCATCTTGTAGTACGAGAGATAGCGCTGCTTTTCCGGATGTGGCTCGTAAACCACCACGAAGGCACCGGTATGGGGAGCTGCGCCTAACGCATAATCGATCAACCCGCGAGCCAACATTTCGTCGGGCGGTAGAGCTCCGGCGATCTCGCTCACGTGCGCAAGTCTGGGGCCGTACATCCCTCGCCGGCCCACTCCGAAGCCGGTGGCATTGGCGAGTAGACACGCTTCCATGGACAGTTTGGTAGCGTCAGCGAACGAGGTGACTTTACGCGGATCCTGGCGGTGCTGGGCCGCGAATGCCTGCTGTGTCTCGGGCGTCCGGTAGTGATCCACCATACCCTTGATGTTCCCGGCGGCCACGGCGCGCAGACCCAAGGATCGCAAATAACGCAGCAGCGTCATGGCGACTCCCGGCTCGTCGCCGTCCGTATCGGTCAGCACCACACCGGCAGCCCTCGCCTTACGAGCCAGGATAGGGCCCAACGTCGAATCCAGCTCGGCGTTCACCAGGACGACATGCTTGCCACCTGCAACGGCGGCCAGCACCACAGCCGCGGCGTGCTCCACGGTACCGGTGACCTCGACCACGACATCGAGGTTGCCAGCTCCACAGAGGACTCCCGGATCGGCCGTCACCGCGGCCCGGCCTTTCGCGATGGCAGACTCGAGGGCACCTGCGCTTTCAACTTCGATGACGTCGTCGACGCCTGCATCGCGGAACGCGGTAAGCGCCCGGTCCAATGTGCGATTACAGACGGCCGCCAACCTGATCCCCGGCACCGGTGTCAGGAGCTGCAGTGCAATACTCCTAGCAGTGCTGCCAGCTCCCACTACCCCGACTCGGATCGGTCGACCCGTAGCTCCGCGTTCCATCAGCAGCCTGTCCAGTGGCATCATGGCGAACTCTCCGACAAGAGCGGCCAACACTTGTCTCGATCGGAAACCAACTCCACTGCGATCGGCCACTCTATGCCTAACAATGGATCGTTCCAGCGAACGCCCCGTGCCGACTCCGGGGCGAAGGGAGCACTGGCCTGATAGTACACCTCGGCGTCGTCGCTCAGCGTCAAGTAACCATGAGCACAGAGGGGAGGAACGTATACGGACCAACGTGCCTCGGCATCTAGCTCCACGGCACACCACTTCAGATAGGTAGGCGAGTCGGGACGGAGATCCACGAGCACGTCGTAAACGACACCTCGAGTGCAACGTACCAGCTTGGCCTCGAGGTCAGGTGCCACCTGGTAATGCAAACCGCGCAAGGTGCCGCGCCGCGGACTGAATCCGACGTTTGCCTGCACTGGTTGCATGGGAATGCCATGCTCCGAAAACTCCGCCGCACACCAAACACGTGCAAAGAGGCCCCGTTCGTCGACTAGGGGCTCGGGTTTCACGAGAAAGGCTCCCGCGACGGAAAGCGGTTCGAACAGCAATGCTACCCTCGACCGATACCCTCGTAACGCGCGAAAGCCGAACTGTCCAGCATTCGGCGGCCATCTACCACCAGAGGCTGCACCCCCAACCTCTCCAGTACGTCTGGAAGGCTAGCGAACTCCTGCCAGCGAGTCACCAACACCACGGCAGCCGCCTCTCGCACAGCCTCTTGCATGGAACTCGCTGCGATAACGTCGCCCCCGGGGTAAAGCGACCGCAATCGAGGGAGTGCCACCGGGTCGTACACTGTAACGCGTGCTTTGCGATCGAGAAGCAGGTCGATCACGGGGGCCGCCGGCGTCTGGCGCACATCGTCGGTATCGGGCTTGAACGCCAGGCCGAGTACGGTGACCGGCACTCCCTCGAGCGTCTCGAAGTGCTTGCCTAGCAGCGCCAGCACCCGCTCGGGGCGGCGACGGTTGATCTCGTCCACCGCCCGGAGAAGCGTCATGGGAAGGCCCCAGGTACGACCCTCCGCCACCAGTGCCCGGACGTCCTTGGGGAGGCAACTTCCACCGTAACCGCAGCCGGCTTCCAGAAAAGAGGCTAACGGCGCCGTCCACCCCCTATCGCTAGGTTCTTGTGCCGTCAGATAGCGGGAAAGATGCACTCCCTTCATGACTCTCGTTACGTCTGCCTCTCCTACGACTTCGCAAAGATCGGCAATTTCGTTGGCGAAGGAGATGGCGGTGGCCAGAAGAGCGTTAGAAGCGTACTTGATCAGCTCCGCCTCTCGCGGACTTACGTAGAGGCGAGGTACGTCGGAGAACGTGCTGTACATTTCGTCCAGGGCAGCACGACTGCGATCGTCGCGAGTGCCGATGACGATGCGATCGGGCTGCGCGAAGTCTGCCACGGCACTCCCTTCTGTGAGAAACTCGGGGTTAGTCGCCAAGCCCAGAGCGTCACCGATTGGCCGTCCGGCTTCGGATTCCAGAACGCTGCGAACTAATCCGTCTGTCGTGCCCGGCACGACCGTGCTCCGGACGACGACCGTGTGCCAGCGCCTAGACCCTCGCAGCGCAGCGCCGATCTCCCGTACAGCTCCTTCCACTGCTGACAGATCGATCCGCTCTCCATCGAAGGGCGTGCCTACGCAGACGAGCGATGCGTCCGAGCTGCGCACTGCAGCTGCGAGATCGCCCGTGGCTTCGAGGCGACGCCCGACTTGGCGTGCCAAGATTTCGTTCAAACCAGGCTCGTAGAATGGGGCCCTGCCACCGCGTACAGCCGCCAACCTACTGGGATCACGATCCACACATACTACTTCGTGCCCGGAGTCGGCAAGGCAAGCTGCGCTGACTAGACCGACATAACCACTACCCACTACGGCAATACGCATTACGCGGTCCCGTCTTCGCGATTTCCTGCGTACCAGAGAAGTGAACGCCGCAACCCCTCCTCCAGTGGCACTTCCGGTGCATAACCTACCTCGTGGCGTGCCTTAGCCACCACGGGGCAACGCCGCTGCGGATTGTCCACTAGATAATCGAGTTCGGGGTTCTTCTGGAGCACGACGCGGCCACCGTACCCGAAGAGCTCTCTACCGAGGCGACTCATGAGCTCCGCCAGATCTCGCATCGAAATTTCCGGTGATTCGACTCCGATGTTGTACGGCTCCCCGGCGCGGCCGCGGACTAGCACCTTGTAGTAGCCGCTGACCGCGTCGGCTGCATAGCAGAAAGTGCGCGTCGGTGTCCCGTCGGAGTACATGACGATATCGCGCCCCTCCAGAATACAGCGCGCGAAGTCGGGGATCACGCGACCGTCGTGTAAGCGCAGTCCCGGGCCGTAGTTGTTGAAAGGTCTGGCGATCGTCACAGGGACCCCGTACTTGCGCGCGAATACGACGCTGAGCGTCTCGCCGTATCGCTTGGATTCGTCGTAGCAAGCACGCGGTCCGGTGCAAGAGACGTTGCCGCGGTACGTCTCCGGCGTGGGGATGTTTTCGGGCGTAGGATCGCCATATATCTCGCTACTCGAGAGAAACAGGAAGCCGCTCAAGGGTCGTCCGCGCTCGGCCTGCGCCCGTGCCTTCTCGAGCAACAGCCTCAGCCCCACTACGTTGGCATCCATCGTCTCCAGAGGATGCTGGCGGTAATATGTGGGCGACGCTATGCCAGCGGCGTGCACGACATAGTCCAGCTCTGGCACAGCGGCTGGTAGCGGCGTAGTCGCATCGTGCAAGAGCAAAGTGAAGCCAGGTGTGCCCGCGAGATCGCGAAGCCAGTTCTGGATTCCGCGAGCCCCGTTCTCGACCACGGTCAGCTGGATCGAGCGATGGCTGCGAGTACGGTTCCAATGAGTCACCGCCTGGACGAAGTAATAGCCCAGGAAACCGCCGCCACCAGTGATCAGAAGACGCCTACCGTCCAGCGCTTGGAACTCGGCCTCCAAACGCTGACACAGCCGCTCCAAATCCTCCTCGACCACCGACCGGGCCGCCTCCCGCTCGTTTCGGGTATGCACCGTAATTGCCCTCGTGACGAAAGCTAGCTATTCGGCGCCTCATAGACGCGCGAGAAGGATGCGAGGGCACGGCTCTGCGGTGCAAGCACCTCGCTATGCGGGACGGTGCTTCTAGAAGTCCCCACTCGCCACGTAGGCGTAGCTCCAGAGTGTCACCTGGATCAGACAGGACTTGAGCCACGCAAAATACATCTTGTCCACTTCTTCACGGGTATGGCCTTTCTTGGCCAGAAAAGGACGCAGCGTGAACGTGATCGGGAACACGAGCGGCACTAGATATCGGAACGGCACGATTTCCGAGGCTATGACTGAATCCGTCTTGTTCTTCTTGGAGCGGTGATGGCGCATCCCGATTTCGTGCTGGTAGTCCAACCAAGTTTGATCGTACTCGCCGCGCGCAGTGTCCAGAATCCACTGACCAAACCGGCGCCGTACACTCTGCAAGTAGCTCGGAATCGCAGCGCCATCGCTGCTCGAAAACGTCGCCAAGAGATGCGGATTGGCAGCGACGAAGCCGTACCATACGTCCAAGATTTCTTCGACCTGGTCTTCGAGTACCTCGAAAGACATCTTCAGATATGCGATGTCCTCGTCGCCGAACAGCGCGCTTTTTTTGATCAGATCGAAATCCGATATCGAGATCGGAGACCGGGCCACGTGGCTAGTGCCGTACGTGTACCCCAGTATGCTGGTCGTATTCGCCATGAGTCACCACCTTGTGCGATGCTGTGAGCGGTCGATATACCTGTGACAGCGGAGACCCTAACTGGCGAGGGTCGATCTGTCAGGATCGCACCTTCCGGTAAGCGAGTAACCCAATGGTAAGCAGAGCGGTGTCGAGTCCGAGGCAACCGACTGGCCGTGAGGCGCCCCCCGTGAGCGCGATGGTCGAAAACGTGTTGGGCTGCAAGTGGTCGCTCAAGCTTCTCCAGCTCGTTGGAGACGGCGTCCACAGACCCAGCGCCTTGTTGCGTGCTACGCCGGGACTGTCAGCCAAGGTAATGAACGAACGCCTCCGCAAGATGCTCCGCTACGGCATCCTCGACCGCGAAGTAAAGGGTGACAAACCGCCTATCGAGGTGGAGTACCGGCTGACCCCGTTCGGAGAGCGATTCTTGGAAATCGTACGCGCCGTCGAGCGTCTCGATTGCGAGGTTCGGGCGGGCGAGATTCCCTGGGAACCTTCGAAAGAATCGAGCCCGGGCGCATCCCCGCGGCCAGTAGCTGGAGCAGGATAGATAGAGTAGGGTCTCCTTCAGCCGCGGGACGCAAGGCCAGAAGCTCCGAACAGAACGTCGAACTGGCGTTCGACAGCGAGTCGATTACGAAGAGCTATGTCATGTACCTGCGGGCGGTAGCTAGGCCAGTAGTTCCACAAACTCTCTACGGCTGCGCAAAGGTCAGCCGCGCTCGCTGCATCGATGTCGAAGCACCACTGTGGAAGACCGACACCCCGCATCAGCTCCGTGGTCTTGTGGTTGTAGGCGAGCCCTATTGTCGGAATACCTAGGAGTAGCGGTAACAAAATCGAGTGATAGCGTGCGGCGACGACCAAGTCGCAGTCGACGATATTCGCTATAAGATCCTCCGCTCCGGCTGAGGGATCGATGGTCCATACGAGTTCGCCTGAAGCAAAAGCGCCCTGACTCTCGAGAATTTGCAGCAGTTCACGTGCTGGAGCTTCGTCGGCGCGGTTCTGGGATGAGAAGACGCGCACGGTGTAACCGTTATCGAGAAGCCGTCGCGCGAAGGTCGCCATGGTGCGCAGGTAGCGAGTGTAGCGATCGAGGTCGCCACGAGACCAGTAGCGCGGGTCTTCGTGTGCCATGACGTTCAAACCGACGACGCGGCTGCCGACTCGCGGTCGCTCGCCGACCGCGGCAGCGGCGCGCCACGCTGCCGTGCTGGCCCAGGCCATGTCAGGAACGACCGGTAACGGACGACGGACTCCCACGGCATGCAGCACACCCGCCGAAGCGACGTCTCGAACGCTGACGTAAGCTGCACGAGCCAGGGCGCGCCTAACGAAAAATCTGCTCAGCGGATGGGTCAGGGGACCGGCACCTACTGAGGGAAGAAGTACGCTGGTCCGTGTCAGTCTGGCCAGCGAGCACCAGCGGAACAACGCATAGGGGTGTCCGAAAGGTCCGCAAAACTTGTCGATGAGCTGGCCGGAACCCGCCACTACTAGAATGTCCACCCTTCGCAGGAAACGCAACGCGGGGAAGCAGAAAGCCATGTCGTCGAGCGCGGCGGACAAGGAGCGACTGAAGCGCCAGAGCTGCCGTAGCAGCGGGAGCCGCCTCGCAGCCGCACGTAGCCGGCTCTGCCACCGAGGCCTCGGCGTGTCAGTGGGCCTGGATACGGACCCAGGCAGTGCGGACGGTGCGAGCGGGAAGGTCTCTAGGCCGTGGCGAAGGCGAGTGTCGGCTGGCGCCTGGGAAACCGCGACAATCTGCGCCTCCCGCTGTCTCGCTCGAATGGCGTCGGCAAGGGTTGCAACCACCAGTTCGTCACCGAGGTTACCGCCGTGGTAGTGACCCCAGATGGCTGCGCGGACAGCTTGCCGCAAAGAAGACGAAAAGCTAGCGGAAGCTAGCCCTCCACCACTCACCATTTTCCTACGCCGAGTGCGACTGACCAAAGCAGCTTACCGCATACGACGCAGCAGCGCGGCCACGGCAAAGAGCGGCACGAATGCCACCACCACCAGGAGCTGCGTGAGCGCCGGAGAGAGGTACACGAAACCAGCCAGCACTAACGAGGATACCAACAGTGTTCCTATCGTCACTGGGATTCCGTACCGCGCGAAGTCTGCAAAACGCAAACGAACTCCTGCCCGTTCGGCTAGCCCTACAGCAGTGACGTTGGCGGAAGCACCCACCACGGTTGCGTTCCCGCCGAGGCACGCGCCGAGTGCCAGCGCCCACCACAACACGGTCGTATCTCCCTGCATAGTTTGTGCCAGCTTCCCGATGACCGGTATGCTGACCGCTACGAAGGGAATGTTGTCCACTACGGCGGATACGGCGCCGCTGGTCCAGCAGATCACGAGCGCAGCGAAATAGAGAGCGGTTCGTGGCCTCAAGGCGAAAGCGGCCGCACTTCCGTCAACGAAACTCACGAGTCCACGGGCTAGCGTTTCGATCAAGCCGGTTTCGAGAGCGGCCCCCACTACGACGAACAAGCAGGCGAAGAAAGCTAGTGTCGGCCACTCTATGTCGCGTTCTGTCACGGCAAGGACACCGTGGATACGCTCCGCAGGGGTGGGCCGGTGGCGCTTCAGGTATAGCCTGTCCTGAACGACCAACGCCAGGGCGGCACCCACCGTCGCCGGTACAGCTGCTGGCATGCCGCTGATGTGATGCGTCAAAAAGCCTAACAACACTAGCGCTCCGATCCAGCCCATCCAGCGGGCTAGCTCGGGGTCGCTCAGCTCGGGAATATCGGCTATCGCTGGTGTTGCCGGAGCGAGTGAATCCGCGAGTTCGCGCCTGGCTCGGAACACCGCGAACGACGAAAGCAAGGCCACCATGAGCAAACATGGCAAGGTGAGCCGAGCTATAAAGTCCGCGAATGAAAGGTCCGCCCCGGATCCGATCATGATATTGGGCGGGTCGCCGATGAGGGTCGCGGTGCCACCGATATTGGATGCCATCACGGCCGGGAGCAAGAACGTAGCTACCGCTACGCGCATGCGCCGAGCGAGCTGTACCGCGATCGGAGTCACGAACACCATCGTCGTGACATTGTCGAGAAAGGCCGAAAGGAAGGCCGTTGCCCAGACGAGAAGCACCAACACCACGGCCGGCCTTCCATTGGCACTACGGAGGACACGCGCCACCGCCCACTCGAAGACTCCGGTAGTCCTGATCACTCCTACCAGTGCCATCATGGCTGCCAAAAGAACGAGCACGTTGAAATCGACCGCCGCTGCTGTGCGCTCGAAGGACAGCAGATGAAAAGGAGTCAAGTAGGTGATGAGCCAAATCGCGGCTACAGCTGCTAGTGAAATAACCACCCGGTGCGCTGCCTCCCGCGCGAGGAGGAAAAAAACGACGATCAGGATCGCGGCCACTAGCGCCTGCGAAACCGGATCGGTGCCGGAGGCTAACCCGCTACGGCCTGATGCCTCCACGAGAAGCAGCAGCCGGAAGGCCACGGCGGTTCAGAGCTGTTTGATTTCGGCGATCACCTTGAGCAGGCTCTGTTTCGCGTCTCCGAACAGCATGGACGTCTTGGGATTGTAAAACAGTTCGTTCTCGATCCCCGCGAATCCCGCCGCCATGGAGCGCTTGAGTACGATAATGCTCTTGGCATGATCGGCGTTGATGATCGGCATTCCGTAGATCGGACTAGATGGGTCGTTGCGAGCCGCCGGGTTGACCACGTCGTTGGCTCCGATCACGAGCGCCACATCGCAGCGCTCCATGTCGGGATTGATATCCTCCATCTCACGGAGCTTTTCGTAAGGTACATTGGCCTCGGCCAGCAACACGTTCATGTGCCCAGGCATCCGTCCCGCCACCGGGTGAATGGCATAGTGAACCGTACCGCCCCGTTTTTCGATAAGCTCTTGCAACTCCCTCACCTGGTGCTGGGCCTGGGCGACTGCCATTCCATAGCCCGGTATGATCACGACGTAATTGGCGTACGCCAACTGAATAGCTGCGTCCTCCGGCGTAATGGACCGGACCGAAAGCCCGTCTGCACTCTTGGTCGATGCCCCGGCGCTAGCCCCGAAGGCACCGAAGAGGACGTTGGCCAGTGACCGGTTCATCGCTTTGCACATGATACGGGTCAGAATGACACCGGACGACCCGACTAGCGCTCCCGCGATGATTAGCATGTCGTTGTCGATCACGAACCCGGTCATTGCGGCCGCGATACCGGAATACGAATTGAGGAGCGCGATCACCACCGGCATATCTGCGCCGCCGATGGGTATGACGAGAAGCACGCCCAGAACCAGGCTGATGGCACAAACGGCATAGAAGGGCCAGAGCAGCGACTCAGGAGTGGCGAGCTGGTACGCACTCAGGACCACAACGGCCGTACCGAGCAGCGCGTTGATGACCTTCTGCCCGACATAGACGATAGGCCGCCCCGTCATGAGTTCCTGCAGTTTGGCGAACGCCACGAGGCTGCCGGTGAACGTCACGCCCCCGATGAGCAAAGCCAACTGGATAGTGATACCGGTGTCGAGCGGAATCTGCTGGCCCCGTAGTTCCGACTTGAGAAACTCGGCACCGCCCACCAGCAGAGAAGCTGCACCGCCGAATCCGTTCAGGAGCGCCACCATCTGCGGCATGGCCGTCATCTTGACCGTACGCGCCATCCAGTAACCGATGCCACTACCCACCAGCATCCCCGCGACCACCGTGGCTGGAGTCACTATTTCCATGGCGAGCAAGGTCGCCACGACGGCGATAGCCATCCCCACTCCGGAAAGAGCGTTGCCGCTCC
>DATMBI010000186.1:0-3992 GCA_035559375.1 Gemmatimonadaceae bacterium
ACTCCCGCAACCGATATCCCCGCGAGGCTACCACCGGCGCCCACGCCCACACCCGCCACGGTCAAGCCCCGCACACTCCCACCAGCACCCAACCCCACACCGCCGACCGTCACGCCCGATACCGAACCACCGCTCCCCAGACCGATTCCCGCCAGCATTATGCCGCGCGCATCCTGCTCGACAGCCAAGCCCAGCAGGCCTAGCCCCACGCCCCTGATGCGATCTCCACCGGTGGCAGGCAAGCCCAGCGCTACACCGTTTACCGTGCCACCACCGCCAGGATAATGAACCCAAATAGTGGCATTCAGTCCGTTGACGACCTCTAGGCGACTGTCTCTATAGTTGAACCTGAGGCCATTGATACCACGGGAATCGCCGAGGCTGAGGCCCCAGCCGCGGTAAGCGATGTCCAGGCTGCGTCCCTCCTGCGCACCGAGCGGGACAGCAGCCACTGTCCCCGCCACCAGAAAGCTCAGAGCGCCCCACATGCATTGCGTCGTACGTGCCATGCTGCACCTCCTTGCCGTAAGGCAACTACGGGCGCAGGCCAGCTTTGTTTCCTGACCTTCGCTCTGGCTATCGCGGCAAGCGGCGCGCCCCTAAAGGAGTGCCATCATCAAGCCACTACGGATCTTCGGTACGAACCAGGTGGACTTGGGTGGCATGAGCTTACCTTGTAGGCACACGCGTACGAATTGCTGCATAGTCACCGGCGGCAGCGTGACCGCATAACGAGAGTTCCCTGCATCCACCTGGCTCTGTAACCACCGAGCATCCCGGTTGGACCCTACGAAAACGAGCCTCTCGTCCTTGGCGTCACCGATTCCCAGCACTCGCCCGAAAAGCAAGCGCTGAACGATGTCTGCATCGATGTCTTGCGCGGCATCGTCTGGATCGAACGTTCCCGGCCGCGGTAGCAACCGCCACCACCTCTCGCCGTCGTACAGCCCGATCACATGAGTGCGAGACGGCTGAAAGGGCACATCCTCCGGAGGCACAACCTGCACCTCGAAATAGTGTTCGAGCTCCCCGCGCAGATCGCTGACCTCGCGTGCGGGCTCGCGTACCAATCGGTTGTAGGGCGCGATGGTCATGGTCGCAGCGGGGAAAAAGACAGCTTGAAATACGCCCACCCCTAGCATTGCAGCGGCTGCACTGCGGTGATTGCCGTCAGCTACATAGGCGCGTGGCTCGGCCAGAACTAGCTCCTGCAACTCGCGCTGCCGCGAGGGATCGATCACCAGCCACACGCGGTGCAGGTTGCCGGCTTCGTCGCGTGTTTCGTAGTCGGGTGCACGCGAGGCAGCGTACAAGCGTAGCGCGGCCTCGAAGCGGCCAGTGTCGTCGTCCACGGCTAGATTGACGGTACCCATGTCACAGCCGGTGACCTCGACCAAGACAGCGCGACCGCGCGCCTTCGACTCCTTGATCCCTTCGTTACGGATGATCTTTCCACCGGGATTGGCCTCGGTGCGGATCTCGCTCGTGCGCGCCATTCCACCCAATCCTATCTGCGACCGACGGGGAGTAGCCGGGACTTCGATCTCGTAGACCCAGAGCACGTCGGAAACCTGACGCACCAGCGGCTCCGCTTTCAGGCGCTGCATATTCAGCGCGGCCAATTCGAGTGCGGCTGGCGATTCCTCCTCGAGTATGTCTGCCAGCGACGGCACAGCACAGTGCGGCATCGTTACCCGCAACACCGAATGGGGTCTCTGCTGGAGGAGTTCCCAGACTTCCTGGTCGCTCTGGAACTCGTCGTAGTTAGGCGCCCCCAAGACGTCAGCTGCCGACGAATCCACCGGCACCAGAGCGCGAGCGATCCGCTCTATCGTTGGCATGACGTTCTTGTCTTCCGCATCAGCGCGTTCCCCTTTGCAGTGCCAACCTCGCCATCAGGAGGGCCGCCCTCTTGGCCTGAACAGGGAGCATCCGCAAATCAGCGGTTTCCTCGACTGTGTGATCGCCGCGCCCCTTCAGGCCCAACCCGTCGATCGCCATCTCCACACGCCCAGCCACGAACGAAATGTCGGCTGCGCCGGCACGGGCCGGATCCACAGCGGCCACTGGTGGGAGTCCAGCATCGCGGCTGGCACGATCCAAGAGCTCCAGCAACTTCTTGTTTCCATCCGTTGGGGCGAACGGAGGGTAACCATCGTCGAAAGTGAGTTGCGCGGCAGTCTGCGGATAGTTGCGGCCGGCGATTCGCAGCATCGTAGTTTTGGCACGAGCCAGCTGCTCAGGCGTCAGAGCTCTGAGGTCGCCAGCAACCACCGCACTTTCGGCAACGACATTTGTCTTGCCGAAGGCCGTCCCACGGTTCTGGACAGCGTCGAACGAGATCGTCGTGCCACCCAACACCACCCCGGGATTGAAAGTGAGTGGCGGGTCGTTGGAGAGCGAGTCGTGAAACGCGGCCAGAATCCGCGCCATTTCGAAGATGGCTCCGCTCCCGACTTGCGCCGTGAACACCTGCGACGAGTGGGACGGCTTGCCGGACGTGCGCAGCAACCAGGAGCTCGACCCACGCCGCGCTATTACCGCAACGTGAGGATCGGGTGGCCCGTTTTCGAATCCGATAGCGATGTCGGCCCAGTCTGCGGCAGCCATGAGGTCTCGCCGCGCTAGCTCGATCGGCCGTCCGCTGTCCTCCTCGTCACCCGTGAACACGGCGATCACTTGGAGGCTGTCCAGCAACCCAGCTTCGCGCAGAGCCCTGAGCGCCAGCCACATCACGACGTTGCCGCCTTTCATGTCGATCACGCCGGGACCACGCACCGAGTCGCTTCCCAACCGCTGGAAGCGCTGGAATGGCGAGTCCGGCTCGAACACGGTGTCCAAGTGACCGATCAGCAGCAGACGCGGCCCTCGACCCGTTCCCCGCCGTTCCACGATCAGATGCCCTGCCCGCCCCCACGCAGCGCCGTCCACCCACCGCGTGGCGAAGCCCAGGGCAGTAAATTCGCCCGCCAGCGCCTCGCCCACCGCTCGGACGCCGGCGTGGTTGTGCGTTCCGCTGTTGATTGCAACCGTTCGCTCGAGTAGCACCACGGCAGCCGCGAACCCACGATCGACCGCCTCGACTACTCTCCGTTCCACTGGCGACAACACTTGCGCCCCACAGGCTGGTGGCGTCAGCGCTGCCAGCCACAGCGCTGCGTACCAAGCCAGCCCAGCCAAGCGATCGGAGCGGCACCAGTCGAATTTCATCGCTCGTTACTCATAGGCCGTAGAGCGCCACAGCGTTGCCGCCCAAAATAGCTGTCTTGTCAGCGGCACTGATAGGCAAGGTGGCTATGCTCTCCCTCATTCGGGACATGCTCGAGATGAGATGCGGGTAGTCGCTACCGGCCAGCAGTTGTGCCGCGCCAGCAAACCGCACCGCGAGCCCGAGACATGCGCTGTCGAAATTGACAGTGTCGTAGTAAAAGCGGCGCAGGTAACTACTCGGTGGCTCTTCGATGTTGGTTCTGCACTCGGGGTACGCCTCGAAGCCACGATCGAGCCGCTCCGCGAGGTAGGGGATGGCACCACCCAAGTGACCCAGTACCCACTTGATACCCGGAAACCGCTCGACCACGCCACTGAACACCAACCCCGCAGCTGCCAGCGTCGTATCGAACATGAACCCGACCAGCGGCATCAGCCAGTATTCCTGCATAGCCTCCACCCCAGGCGGGTAGTTGGGATGGATGTGCATCACGGCGCCGGCTGCGCTGGCTCGCTCGAAAAGCCCCCAGTAGCGGCGATCGTAGAGCGGAACGCCAGCGACACTGCCGTAGACCATGCAACCACGAAAGCCTAACGAAACGATTCTGTCGAACTCGGCTTCCGATGCAGATGGATCGTTCAGTGGCAAGGTTGCCAAGGCAGCGAAGCGGCGCCCCCGTTCCTCCACTATCTGCGCCAGCGCGTCGTTGACCAGACTGGCCAAGTAGGCGGACCGAGCCGGTGCCTCCAGTGTGGTTCCAGGGGCCGTGAGCGTCAGAACC
>DATMBI010000187.1:0-3207 GCA_035559375.1 Gemmatimonadaceae bacterium
GCTTCATCGCCGTTCGCTCCCAGCCGCCAGGCTATTTTTGATAGCCGACGAAGCACACTACCTGCGCAATCCAGCGACGCGTCGCTATGCCGCCTTTGCCAGACTCTGCTGGAACGTTCCGATTCTTCTCGTCACCGCGACCCCGATCCACAACACGAGCCAGGAGCTTCGCAGTCTTCTAGCGCTCTTTCTGGGGAGCGCAGCGTACTCGTTAGGCGACGCCTCGTTGCTCGAATTCGTGGTGCGCCGCACGCCACCGCGCGGCCGGTACTTCGCCACGGCTGTCACGGCCCGAATCCTCAGTATCCCACCGCGCCCGCAGGTGGTGAGAGCTATCGCGAATCTGCCGCCACCACTCCCTCCGTTGGACGGCGGGCAGGCGGACGCTTTGCTCCGGCTCGGACTGCTGCGCGCGTTCGCATCGTCAGATGCGGCGCTCCTAGGACGCGTTCTCCGCGGCCTGCGCAGATCACAGGGACTGCGCGAGTCCGTCAGCCACGGACGCATCCCCACCCGTATGGAACTGCGAGCCTGGCGCCTCGTGGGCGACTCCATGCAACTTGCCTTCCCTGAAATCGCGGTTGTGCGCCAGCTCGAAAAGCGAGCAGAACCTCTCTTAACGACTCTGGACGAACATATAAGCGGACTGCGCGGCATACGTGACGCCATCCTGGCGAGCCCAGGCCGGGACGCCTGCCGCGCCGCTGCGCTCGCTGAGCTCACTAAGCGCCACGCTGACCGCCGCATCGTCGCATTCACCCAGTTCTTCGACACCGCACGCGCGCTGTACGACCAGCTGAAAAAGACTGCAGGGGTAGCTTTGGTCACGGGCACTGGCGCCCGAATCGCTTCGGGAGCGATCGAGGTCGGAGAAGTCCTCGCCCAGTTCGGACCCATCCCACCGTCACATCCTCGCATGGAAATCCGTTTGCTCATAGCCAGCGACGTGCTCAGCGAGGGGCTCGATCTCCAGGGAGCGGGAGTGCTGGTGAACATGGATCTCCCTTGGACACCCGCTCGCCTGGACCAACGAGCGGGGAGACTGATGCGTCTAGGATCGCGCCATAGAAAGCTCTTCGTCTATACGATGCTTCCACGCGACTGGGAGGAGGTGTCCGAGGTGGCGGCCGCCCTTGCGAGAAAGGCTGGAATAGAGCAGCGCCTCGTGGGCGCCCAGCGTCGCTACTGGTCGCATGGGCTGCCTCGCACATCGCCGCTGAGCCAGATCGAGTGCGAGGAACGAATACGCCAACTGATGGCAGAGTGGGAAACCGAAATAGGCGTTAGGCACGTTGGCCCTCCCGCTACCGAGGCGCCCACCGTGTGCGTAGTTGGCGCCGCGGGACTGCACTGCCGCTGGGAGGCTCTGGCCGCCTGCAAGATCGGGCACGCGACGACTCTGGTGGCGCTAGACTCCTCGAGCGTCTCGCGAGATCCTCGCCGTATCCTGGCCACGGTGCAACAAATCGATTCGCTCCGCCGCGACCCGAGCTCACGATCTTCGGAGCGGGCGTCTCACCCCGCACTGGCAGCACTCAGGGCCTGGCTGGACGAAAGCCGCGCCAGACTTCTGGCCCGCTCGCACCCCGCCGCCACCTCCGCCGCCCATCGGCACGCCCTCGCGGCAGTGGAGGCGATACCGCAGCTGGCGTCGAGGCACCGCCGCCCGGCTCTCTACCGCGCGGCAGAACAGTGCGCGGCACTCGTCCGGCTAGCCCGAGGGATCGGCGCGGAGTGGGAACTGCAGCGCTGGGCCGAGGAAAGCGGTCCAGCAAGCGGAGAAGCTAGGCTGGCTGCACTAGCAACCATCCTCCAGGAACGCCTTTCGTTCGACGAGCGGTTTCGCGATTCGCCAGCACCCGCAGCCACCATCCTGGCTGCAATCGTGCTCGAATCCCATTGCTAGTGTGTGGCAATCGCTACCGTCCACACCTCGACGCTAGGAGTCTGGCCAGCGTTTACGCCCATACGCTATTTCCCACTGCCGTGCTGACTACTTTATCGTCATGACTGCGCGAACCGTGAGTGCGGTGCTCTTCGACCTCGACGGCACACTGGTGGATTCGATACAACTCATTCTGGAAGCAGCGGCGCACGCGTTCGCCTCCCACACCGGCCCGGCACCCAGCAAGGCGGACATTCTGGCTGGGATCGGCCGTCCCTTGGCAGCCCAGTTCGCACCCTACGCCGCGGATTCGCTCGAACTGGAAACGCTCATCGCTCGCTATCGCGAGTACCAACTCGAGCACCACGACCGACTGACAAGAGCCTACACAGGAGTGCCAGAAGCACTCGACGAACTACGCCGGCGCGATTACAGCCTGGCAGTGGTCACTAGCAAGTCCGCCCCGCTGGCCAGACGTGCTCTGGTGCACACCGGCCTCGACAGCTATTTCCCCGTGCTCGTGGGGCTGGAGGATACGCAGCGACACAAACCCCACCCCGATCCCGTAGTGCTCGCAATCGAACGACTAGGGGTGGATGCTGCTACGACTGCACTGGTGGGTGACTCTCCGTTCGACATGGAAGCCGGTCGAGCGGCAGGTGTCCTTACGCTGGGCGCCACCTGGGGGCCCTTCGATGCGGCCACGCTTCTTCGCGCCGGCGCCCGGCAGCTCGTCGAGCATCCTTCCCAGCTCCCTGGTGCGCTGGGCCGATCAGCCTGAGCCGAGCACGCCGTTCAAACCTTCCCCGCGCCGCGGCTGTCCCACTTCACGGGTGGTGCGGGTCTATTAGCGACTACTGTGGCGATCTCCGAAGGCGAAGCTCGGCGGGACGACAAGACAGCCGCGTACGTGGCTCGCGCCCAAGCAGGCGATCGTGAAGCGTTCGAACATATCTATCGCATGCATGTAGGACGTGTCTATTCGATCTGCGCACGCATGTCCGGGGATAGAAGCGTCGCAGAAGAACTCACTCAGGACGTGTTCGTGAGAGCCTGGCAGAAGTTGGGGCTGTTTCGTGGTGAGAGCGCCTTCTCTACCTGGCTGCACCGCCTGGCTGTGAATGTCGTTCTCAGCGCGCGCAAAGCCCAAAGGGCACGACAGCGCTGGTCTCATGAAGATGCGCAGGAAGATGGAGGGATCCCGGATCGCCTGGCGAGTAGCAGCCACTCCCCGGCAGTAGCGATGGACCTGGAGACCGCTATTGCCCAACTTCCCCGGGGCGCGCGTCAGGTCTTCGTCCTCCACGACATCGAGGGGTACA
>DATMBI010000188.1:0-7920 GCA_035559375.1 Gemmatimonadaceae bacterium
GCGGCTGTGTATCAGAAGGGATTCGGGCGCCTCGATTGGCTGACCGCGAGCCCCCGCGTGCGTCCCGATCGCACGATATACGACCTAGCGTCTCTCACGAAGGTCGTCGGCACCACCATGGCAGCCATGATCCTGTTCGACGAGGGACGGCTAGACCTCGACGCGCCCGTGAACCGGTACTTGCCCGAATTCGGCGGCGGCTGGAAGGACCTGGTCACCGTCCGCATGCTGCTCACCCACCAGAGTGGTCTACCAGCAGGACGAGACCTCTGGCGACTGGCAAAGGATGCACGCCACGCCAAGGCCATCGTCCTGACGACACCGCTGGCTTACGAGCCGGGAACGAAGGTTCTGTATTCGGACCTCGGCGCTGATGTGCTCGGCTGGGTAGTCGAGGCGATCGCCGGTCAGGGGCTGGATCGTTTCCTACAGGAGCGAGTGTTCGCTCCCCTCGGCATGAACGACACTTTTTTCAGGCCTGCCCCGGCGTTGCGCAACCGAATTGCTCCGACGGAGGTTTCGCCTCCGCGAGGATACCCATTGCGGGGCGAAGTGCACGACGAGAACGCCTGGGCACTCGGAGGTGTTGCTGGGCACGCTGGCCTGTTCTCCACAGCAACGGACCTGTCCATCTTCGCGCAGATGATGCTGAACCGTGGGGAATACGGCGGCGTTCGCATAGTGAGCGATTCTGTCGTCGACTACTTCACCCGCAGGGTCCCTGGTGCTGGTACACGCGCACTGGGTTGGGACACCTCCGATGGTGAGGGCAGCGCTGGCGTCTTCCTCAGCGAGCGCGCCTATGGTCACACGGGCTACACAGGGACTTCGCTCTGGATCGATCCCGAACGCGAGATGTTCGTGATCTTGCTAACGAACCGCGTTCATGCTCCGCGCGCCCGCCGTCCGGCCAGAGTGATAGCGGATGTGCGTGCCGACATCGCTGACCTAGCGGCGCTGGCAGTCACGGATGGTGAGGTCGTGCCACGCATGCCTACGGCACTCAGGTCCGACCGCGCCGTAGGATGGCGACCTCCCGTGCGGAAAGCTAGGACGGCCGTTCGCAAACCGGCTACGCGAACGTCCGCATCGAAGATCGCTCGTCCAGGGACGGCCACTCGCCCCACGGCAGCTACTGTAAAGCGATAGTTGCCCCTCCCCTCCTGGCGAGGCTTGCTGCTGCCGCGACGATCCAGCCATCTTGTCAGTATGTCCGGCGAACCTTTGGACCGGGATGTGGACGGCACGCTTCCGCTGCCAGCCTCGGCCGAACCTAATGCTGCGGGGGCAACTCCGGCTACGGAGATTACCGAAGATCAGGTACGTCTGGCTCTGCGCCGAGTGAAGGATCCGGACATCAATCTCAACATCGTCGATCTAGGCCTCATCTACGACATCCTGATCGAGGGTCGTGACGTGACCGTAGCCATGAGCCTCACCTCGCCAGCCTGCCCGGCGGGTCCGCACATCTTGCACGAAGCGGAACGCGAGCTGCGAGCGCTGCCGGGCGTGGGTGAGGTGAGGATCGATCTCGTGTGGTCACCCCCGTGGACACCGGATCGAATCGAACCACGCGTGCGCGCGTATTTGGGCTTCTAGAACGCGCCGCGCCGCCGATCTCATCGCGAGCTCGTTCCCGACAGATCGTGTATCGCAGTCTCGGACTCGACTCCCCTGCGATCCACGGCACTGACGGCTACTATATCCGGGAGCCTGCCCGCAGAGTCGGCGGCGAGCCTAACGAGCCTGGAATCGCCCGGGGCGAGTAGCACCCGCCAGATGTCGACATAACGGGCTCGCACGACCCAGAAGCGCGGATCCGACGATCTCGGTCGCGGCGCACGCTGTTCCTGCGGGAGGACGATCTCCAGCACAGTGGCCGTGCGGCGCAGCTGAATGCTTGGGCGAGCCGGAGGGTCACCGACTAGCCAAGGCGAAGCTGGTACGAGGGCCGGTACGGAGTACGGTCCCTGGCTCAGCAACGCCGCCAGCGAACCGTTGCTCGCCAGCAGTGCGCTCATGTTGAAGTACACGTTGCCGCTGGCTCCGGGTTGCTCGCGGGTGCGAACGATCTGGGCAGCTATCTCGTTCGCGGACCATCCGGATCCGTCGGCGCTGTTCACCTTGTAGGCCGCGTTCCCGATCCATAGGTGGCGTCCGCGGATGTTTTCGAGCGCCCACCATTCCAGCAAGGCCGTGTAGCTCTGCCCCGGCGAAGCGATATCCCAGTAGAGTTGCGGGGTGAAGTAGTCCACCCAGCCTTCGCGCAGCCAGCGGCGTGAGTCCGCGTAGAGGATGGAATAGGCGTCCAGCCCAGTGACCGAGGTGGGGAAGCCCGGACGCCATATGCCAAAGGGGCTGATCCCGAACTTGACCCAGGGTTTGGCGCTCTTGATCGCACGGTAGAGCGAGTCCACGAACGTGTCCACGTTCTGCCGCCTCCAGTCATCGCGGCTCAGCGTGCCACCGCCACGCCGGTAGCGCTGCCAGGATACGTCGTCCGGAAAGGGGATCGTGTTTCCGCGGCGATCTCGCTCCGGGTATGGATAGAAGTAGTCGTCGATGTGAACGCCGTCGATGTCGTAGCGATTCACTACGTCCAGAATCACTCTGATGGCGTGTGCTCGCGCCGCAGGTTCACCGGGGTCCATCCAACGGTACGGACCGTAACGTTTCACGACGTGGGACAGTGTGCGGCTGACATGTCTGGGATGGGTAGGGCTCGTCGCGCCACGGTAGCGCGCTCGGAACGGATTGAACCATGCGTGCAACTCGAGTCCCCGGCGATGCGCTTCGCGAACGGCGAACTCCAGAGGATCGTAGAACGGCTGCGGTGGTCTGCCCATTCGGCCAGCGAGGTACTCAGACCACGGCTCCAGTTGCGAGCGATACATGGCATCGGCCGCTGGTCGTACCTGAAAGATCACGGCGTTGAGGCGTGCGGCCTGCGCTCGATCGAGTAGAGCTACGAGCTCGGCTCGCTGCGAGTCGACCGGGAGGCCAGGCTTCGACGGCCAGTCCATGTTGCCCACGGTAGCGATCCAAACGCCGCGAAATTCTCGCGGCACGGGAGGCGGCGCGGGCTCCTCCGCCAGGGCAATCGCGTACGGTGGTGGGAGGACAGCCCGCTGGGCGTGCGCTCCTCGAACGGTTGCCGTGAGGCAACCGAACCAAAGGAGCGCACGCCACGCTGCCGCAGGGTTACTGCAGCTAGGCATTCGCTCCCTCCGAAGTGGCGCGCAGCAACTCCCTTCCGATCGTCTCCACCTGCCAGCGTCGCAGTCCTGGTACTGCTGCCAACTCTTCGAGGCTACCGGGATTCTGACGCGCTATCGCCTCCAGACGATCCCGCGGGCATAGCACCCCTGGATCGAGATCGAGTTCCCTGGCCATGCGATCTCGCGCGGCGCGCAGTCGCGCTACTCTCGCCTCGTACTCTGGATCGCGCACCCAGCGCTGCCCTTTGGGGAACCGAGGTAGTGACTCTGGCGGTACCCTGCACCCTCGAGCGATCGCCTCGAGAAGGGCTGTGCCGTACTTGGCTAGTAGTCCTCGCGGGAAGCCTCTAGTGTTTTCTAGCTCCTCTAGATTTCGCGGTGCAGAACGAGCGAGATACAGCAGCATTTCGTTAGGCACGATCCGAAACGGACTCCTATCCAGTTCCCGAGCGATCCGATCGCGCCAGTCGAACACTTCGCGGAGCACGGCCAGCTCGCGCGGCGAGAGTTCCCGAGCGCCCTTGAGTCGAAGGAAGGCAAGTGCCGGATCTTCGTCGTCCCAGCGGGTCCCCTCTAGACGCGCGAATTCCTCGCGCGCCCACTCCAGCCGCCCCTTCTTCGCTAGCTCTCCGTAGAGCCGCTCGCGCAAAGGAATCAAGTACATCGTGTCCTGCACTGCGTAATGGAGCATTTCCGGTGGAAGCGGGCGCTGTGACCAATCGGCGCGCTGGTGTTTCTTGTCCAGCTTGACTCCGAAATAGGTTTCCAATAGAGCCGAGAGGCCGAAAGATCGGATTCCTAGCAGTTGGGCTGCGATCCTGGTATCGAAGACGTTGGTAACCCGCCAGCCGTAGTCTTGGTGAAGGAGCCTGAGATCGTAGTCGGCATCGTGAATGACCACCTCGACCGCGGGTGATTCCAGCAGGTTTCCCAGAGCGCGAGGTATGGTCGTGCGTAACGGGTCGACGATCGCGTGTTTCCCCTCCGTCGAGATCTGTAGGAGATAGACACGATCGACGTAGCGATGAAAGCTGGCTCCCTCTGTGTCCAGCGCTATTCTGTCGGCGGCGGCGATCGACGTTACGAAGCGCTCGACGTCTTCACCGCTTTCCAGGTACAGGATCTCAGGAGTAGACGGAAGGGACACAGGTAGAACGACTGGAATAGACCGCCGCGATACCTGAATCTAGCAAGCGGCGCGCCCGGGCTTCATGTTAGGCACGCTCCGGACCCTTTCGGCGCGCTCCGAGGAGTGCCACGTGTACAGACGGCTCAACGGTGTGCAAATCGCCTTCGACAAAGCCGGTAGTGGGGAACCAGTTTTGTTCCTGCACGGGTTCCCTCACTCGCGTGCGATATGGGAACCGCAGCTGAGTGGACTGGCTTGCAATGTCTGCTGCATCGCACCGGACCTGCGGGGTTTCGGCGAGAGCGAGGCGCGCGGGCCGTACACTATAGAGCAGTACGCTGACGATGCCGCAGCGTTACTGGAAGCCGAAGGGGTGAGTCGGGCTGTGGTCGTCGGGCTCTCCATGGGAGGTTATATAGCCTTCGCGATGTGGCGGCGCCATCCAGAGCGTATCAAGGGCTTGGTGCTGGCTGATACCAGGGCGAATGCGGACGATGCGCAGGCTAGGGGGCGACGCATGCACCTGATGGAGCTAGCTCGCCGTGAAGGGAGTGCCGCCGTTGCTGAAGTCTTGCTCCCCTCGATGGTGGCACCCGGTACACGTGCGAGGCACCCGGAGCTCGTCGAGTCGTTGCGACGTATGATGGCTGCGGCTCCTGTTGCCGGCGTCTGCGGTGCCCTGGAGGCGATGGTGGCTAGGTCAGACGCGACCGCGCTGCTCCCGCGAATCGCAGTCCCAGTGTTGGTGGTCGTGGGGGCAGAGGATGCGATCACCCCTCCGGGCGAGGCACTACGAATGGTGGATGCTCTACCTCGGGGACGCCTGGAAGTGATTTCGCGGGCCGGCCACGTCTCTCCGTACGAACGGCCTGCCGCCTTCAATCGGCTGCTGTGCGAGTTTCTAGCTGCGGACTTTCCTAACGAGTAGGACGTACAGGCGGGTTGTCGCTCTGGAAGACCTCTCTATTGATCTGGATGTAGTGCCGCAGATGGGCAGGTACGTCTTCCTCGGGGAAGATGGCCGTGACTGGACATTCGGGCTCGCACGCTCCACAGTCTATGCACTCGTCGGGGTGGATGTAGAGCATCTGCTCGCCCTCGTAAATGCAGTCCACGGGGCAGACGTCCACGCAGGACTTGTCCTTGACTCCGATGCAGGCTTCGGTAATTACGTACGGCATGATGGCCCAGGGTTGCGCAACTGGTGCTTCCTGGCAGGTAATCTAGAGAAGCATTGCTTCTGGCAAAAGCCGCGCTGCGCGAGGAGCGATCGGAGCGCTTGCAGCACGGAGCCGGGGTTCTAGATTGACCCTGCCTGCACACGCGAGGACGCAAGCCATGCTGATCAGCACTACACCGACGCTGGAAGGCCGGCGCATCAGAGAGTACCGCGGCATCGTAACCGGGGAGGCTATTCTAGGGGCCAACGTTTTTCGCGATTTGTTCGCATCCATCCGCGATATCGTGGGTGGGCGGTCGGCTGCGTACGAGAAGGAGTTGCGCAAGGCGCGCGAAGCGGCACTGGCCGAACTGCAGGAGGAAGCACGCGAGCTCGGCGCCAACGCCGTAGTAGGAGTGGATCTCGATTACGAGGTGCTGGGCACGGGGAACGGGATGCTCATGGTGAGCGTGAGCGGTACCGCTGTCGTTGTGGAGTAGACGCCGGACGCGTGTCCGGCATCGTTGGAACATGAAGATCCGCATCAACGGCAGCGACGTGGAGCTGGAACCGCTCCCGCTCGAAACGCTGGCTGCGACGTTGCGTGGCCGCCTCCACCTCACGGGTACCAAGCTCGCTTGCGGGCGGGGCGAGTGCGGCGCTTGCACTGTCCTGCTGAACGGCAAGCCAGTTTATTCCTGTCTCGTCCTGACGCGGGCCTGTCAGGGTGCGGAGGTGGTCACCATCGAGGGGATCGCGAGCGCCGGCGAGTTGCACCCGGTGCAACGAGCCTTCATCGAGCACGATGCCGTGCAGTGCGGCTTTTGTACACCGGGCCAGGTAATGGCGGCAGTGGCACTCCTGCGGGAGCGTCCCGACCCGAGCGAGGCCGCCATACGTGCAGCCATGAGCGGGAACCTTTGCCGCTGCGGCACCTATCCCAGAATAGTCGCGGCCATTCGCAGTTTGGCCCGCGGGGATAATTCGTCATGAGTGCTGGCTCTCCACCGGCAGGGCGGCGGTACTTGGTAACTACGGTCGAAGTGGAGGGACGGGAGGAAACGCGGGTAGTAGAGTTACCGGAGTTCGAGTTGCCGCCCTGGGACGAGCGAGCTCGACTCGCCTGTGTCGGGAAGCCGGTGCCACGAGTCGACGCGCTGCAAAAGGTAACCGGCCGGGCCGTGTACACGGCCGACATAGTCAGGCCAGGGATGCTTTTCGCCGTTCTGGTTCGCGCGCGGATCGCGCGCGGCCGGGTGCTCGCAATCCATCTCGACGAAGCCCGCCGCTGCCCTGGTGTGGTGGACGTAATAGACGCTAGCGATCTCGCCGCTCTCCCTAAGCCCATCCGAGCCGGCGGCGTCGACCTTTTCGACCGCGAGATCCACTACTTCGGGCAGCCGCTGGCCGCGGTCTGTGCTCGGTCGTTGGCCGCAGCGCGGCTGGCCGCGTCCCTCGTACGGGTCGAATACGAAAGCGTGCAGCCGGTGGTGGAAGTCGGACAGGCACGAGCTCCAGGCGCACCTGTTGTACGCGGCGAGCGTAACCTCGCCAAGTGGTCGCCGCTGGAGTTCAGCCGTGGCGATGTCCAGCGTGGTTTCCAGGAAGCCGAGGTCGTGGTACGAGCCACCTACCGAACGGCGTCGGCGCTGCACTGTGCACTGGAACCGCACGGTGCGGTTGCCGAGTGGGACGGAGACCGCCTAACGATTTGGGAATCTACGCAGGGGGTCTTTCGGGTCCGCGACGAGGTAGCGCGGGCACTGGGAATCCCTTGTGCCAGTGTGCGCGTGCTCATGGAGTACATGGGCGGAGGCTTCGGTGCCAAGAACAGCGCGGGTGCACACACCTTCGTAGCGGCACTGTTGGCGCGCCGCACCGGTCGCCCGGTCCGCTGTGTCCTGGACAGGGAGGGAGAACAACAGGACACTGGCCATCGTCCCGCCACGCGCATCGAGGTCACACTCGGTGCGCGGCGCGACGGCCGCCTGACGGCGATAGCCGCCGAGGCCGAAATCGCCATGGGAATAGCCGGATGGGACGCCTCGCCCACTCGTATTTTCCATCAGCTCTATTCTTGTCCCCACGTACGCACGCGAGAGTACTTCGTGCACCTCAACACCCAAGCGATGGCCGCGTTCCGAGCGCCGGGACATACCGAAGGAGCGTTCGCTCTGGAGAGAGCCATGGATCGCTTGGCGAGGGAACTCGATCTCGATCCGCTGGAGCTGCGACTGCGGAACGCCCCGCTGCGCGACGAAGAGCGCGACCGCCCCTACTCGGCCGGAAGCTTGCGGCGCTGTCTGGAGGAAGGTGCCCGGCGCTTCGGGTGGGAGCCCAGGCCGCGTGCGCCCCACCGCCCTCTGCGCGGTCGCGTCAGGGGCTACGGTGTGGCGGCACAGGTCTGGCCGACG
>DATMBI010000189.1:0-2801 GCA_035559375.1 Gemmatimonadaceae bacterium
TCGCTCTTCGGTGCCCTGCCCAGTGCCCAGGTCCAGGCAGAAGCGCTCCCGGTTGTCCGGACCCTGCCGGCGGTCCCGCCGCTCAGCGAGTCGGAACGGCTGGCTATGGAGAAGGAAGCGTTGGGCTTTTATATCAGTGGCCATCCGCTCGAGCCGTACCGTGCCGAGTGCGAGTTGGTGGCGACGCACACGGTCTCCCAGCTCGGCACCTGGCATGACGGGCAGGTGACCATCGCGGGGGTGGTGACGGCGATCCGGCGCCAGGTCTCGAGGAAGACGGGGGCGGAGTTTGCCCGGTTGACAGTCGAGGATTTCACGGGATCTTCTGAGGTACTGGTCTTTCCGGAGACCTGGGCGGCTGTTGCGGACCGGGTCAAGCTAGATGTGCCCCTGGTGTTGAAGGGTGGGTACTCGCGGCGGGACGAGGGGTCCGAGCAGCCGACGTTCGTAGTGGAAAGCGTGCAGCGTTTCGAGGAGTTGCGTTCCAGCGGTCAGATCGCGGTGGCTATCGAACTCGACGGTGAAGCAGGTGACGACGATTACCCGCTCACGCCCGACGTTCTCCGGGACGTACGGGCGGTGGTGGAATCGCACCCGGGGTCGGCGCCGCTGGAGGTGCGCTGGCGCCGCGGTGGGGCTCGGCTGCGCTCTCGTTCGTTCCGGGTAGCAGCGTCGCCGTTGCTATTGCACGAGCTCCGCGGTTTGCTGGGCGCGCGGCGCGTGCGGCTGGTCCGGGCCAACTGACGGTATGGCTAGCACACCTACGCTGGAGTTCGAGCGTCCTATCTTCGAGCTGGAGCGTCAGATCGAGGAACTCAAGCGTCTGGCGGGCGATCAGCAGCTCAGCGTGGAGGAGGAGATCGCACCGCTGGAAAAAAAGCTCGAGGAGCTGCGCCAGGAAGTCTATCGCAACCTCACGCCCTTACAGCGCCTCCAGGTGGCTCGAAGCAGCCGCCGTCCGTTCACGCTGGACTATATCAGGCACTGCTTTACCGACTTCGTGGAGCTACACGGCGATCGCCTCTTTCGCGAGGATGCCGCTATCGTGGGCGGCTGGGCGCGGTTGGATGGCGAGACGGTGATGGTGGTAGGCCATCAGCGCGGCCGCGACACCAAGGAGAACCTCAAGCGCAACTTCGGCATGCCGCATCCGGAGGGATACCGCAAGGCCCTGCGCTTGATGAAGCTCGCCGAGAAGTTCCAGGTTCCTGTTATCACCCTCATAGACACGCCGGGCGCTTGGGCCGGACTGGGCGCGGAGGAGCGCGGGCAGGCGGAGGCCATAGCTCGCAACCTTTTCGAGATGAGCCGCCTCGAAGTTCCTATCGTGGCTACGGTGATCGGCGAGGGTGGCTCTGGCGGAGCGCTGGCGTTAGGCGTGGCCGATCGGATCCTGATGTTGGAGAACGCTGTCTATTCCGTGATCACAGTCGAGGGGTGCGCTGCCATTCTCTGGAAGGACGGTAAGAGCCCGGAGATGCGGGAGCGGGCTGCGAGTGCGCTCCGCATTACGGCGCAGGACCTACTCGAACTCAAGGTCATAGACGAGATCGTGCCGGAGCCGCCAGGCGGTGCGCACGCCGACCACAAGGCCGCGGCCGCGCTGCTGCACGATGCGTTGGTGCGCCACCTCGACGACCTGCGCGATCTCCGGCCCGACAAGCTGGTGCGGCGCCGGCGCGAGAAGTACCTCAAGATGGGAGCCTGGCTGGAGTAGCTTGCCCCTGGGGGTGCGATCAGCTTCTCTTTCTATCGTGCCCCATATAGTGGAAGTCGCTTTCAAGGGGAATCGCAAGGAACTCTTCGTCTGGGACGGCGAAGAGCCGCCGCCGCTGCGTGCCGCAGTCGTGGTGGAAGCCGATCGTGGCGAGGATCTGGGCCACGTGCGCTCCACTGGCGAACTCGCCCAGCGGCGCGCTGGCCACCTGGGTCTCGAGCTAGGAGAGCAGCCGCGCGCCGTCAAGCGCCTGGCTACTGCCGAGGACCTTCGCCGCCTGAAGGAAGTCCGTGCTCAGGACGAGCCGGCTAGGCGTAAGGTGCTGGAGCGGGTGCGCGCCAACGGGCTCCCCATGAAGCTCACCGACGCCGAGTGGCGCTGGGACCGCCGCAAGCTCACCATCTACTTCACTGCTGAGCGGCGGGTGGACTTCAGGGCGCTGGTGAGGGAGCTCGCAGCCATCTTCCGGACTAGGATCGAGCTCAAGCAGATAGGGGTGCGTGACGAGGCGCGGCGCCTTTCCGGGATCGGACGTTGTGGGCGCGAGTACTGCTCCGCTTCTTGGCTCCCCGAGCTGCGTCCGGTGAATCTGGCCGTGGCCAAGGATCAGCGGCTCTCGCTCAACCCGACGCAGATTTCTGGTGCTTGCGGCCGGTTGATGTGTTGTTTGCGCTTCGAGCACGAGTTTTACGTCGCGCAGCGGCGCCGATTTCCCAAGGAAGGTAAGCCTGTGACCACGGCGCGGGGCACCGAGATCGTGCTTTCCAACGACATTTTCCGGGAGCGGGTGACGCTCAAGGGCGAGGATGGCGAGGTCCGTACCGTTCCGCTAGTGCAGTTGCGGCGCGAGATGGGAGTCGATCGTACGCTGGAGGTCGCGCCTAGCGAGGCAGAGGAGATGCGGTTGGAGGAGTTGCCGGAGGAGGTCATCCGGTTGCAGGACACGGCGGAGTTGCCGGTTTGGCTGGGCGGGACGCAGCGGGTGCTTCCGGTGGTTACCTTCGATCCGGACTCCGAGGCAGTAGAGGAGCAGCCATCTGAGCCTGCTTCGGGCAGCGTCGAAAGCGCGGATAGCCTAGCTGCC
>DATMBI010000190.1:0-4462 GCA_035559375.1 Gemmatimonadaceae bacterium
CGCCGCGAAAAGGGCCCCAGTGACGTCGTCCCTTACCGAACCAGAAGCTAGCTGGGTCGAACGACCACCAGCCGCGTCCACTGTGCCTGGCACCAGGCTCGCCGCACATCCAGCACATTGTCGATACCTCGAAGATATATCGTAGCCAACGATATATCGGCTGGGAATCTTTGTCAACGGTCATTCCCAAAAAAAGCGGCCAGCTAACCGCTGGCCGCTAGAACGGAGGGACAGACAGCGAGGCTATTCGTAGCGCAATGCAACAACGGGATCCAGCCTCGCGGCCCGGCGAGCAGGCCAGACACCGAAGATCAAGCCGACCAGCGCCGAGAACCCGAAAGCAAGCGCCACAGACTCGGGCGCGATCTGAGTGTTCCATCGGAAGGTGCGATTTAGGAACTCCGCCGCTCCCGCTCCTAACGCCACTCCGATAAGTCCGCCGAGGAGACAGAGCACGATCGCCTCGATGAGGAACTGGATCATGATGTTCGTACGCGTGGCGCCCAGCGCTTTCCTGACGCCGATTTCACGCGTGCGTTCGGTGACCGATACCAACATGATGTTCATGATGCCGATCCCGCCAACGAGCAAGCTGACCGCCGCTATGCCGGCCAGGAGAAAGGTGAACACCTGAGTGGTCTCCGCCAGGTTGTTGAGGAAATCGGTCTGATTGCGAATCTGGAAATCGTCCGGCCTGTTGGCGCGCAGCTTGTGCTCCCTGCGCAGAATCTTCTGCACATCGGCCATCGTCAATGGTATCTGACTCTCGCTAGGTGCCAGTATCCCGATCTGGTTCAGACGGTCAGTTCCGAAAATGCGGTACCTCGCGGTCTGGAGGGGGATAAGTACCTGTTCGTCGGGGTTGTCGAAGCCTGCACCCTGACCCTTGCTGGCGAGCACCCCGACCACAGTGAACTGAATGCCGCGGATGCGGATGGGCTCACCTATGATGGACTCCGGGTTCTCGACGCCGAGGTTGGTGAGGACCTGCGGTCCGACCACTGCCACGCGCTGCTTGAGCTGATCCTCGGCAGGGGTGAACATACGGCCGGTCTCGATCTTGTAATTGCGGACCTCGAGGAAGTTCGACGTCGTGCCGACCACCCGCACGTTGGTGTTCTTGTTCAGGTACTGGACCTGAAAGTTACGTTGCATCGATGGCTGGACGGCGGCGATGTAGCGGCCACGTTCGATGAGCGCCTCCGCATCCCTGACGGTGAGGCGGGCACGGTCCGCTTCGGAGGCAAAGCCTCCGCGCATTTGCTGCCCAGGCATTACCGTGAGAAGCGTGGTACCGAGCGCCTGAATCCGTTCGTTCACGGCTTGTTGGGCGCCCCGCCCCAACGCTATCATCGCGATGACGGCTGCAACGCCGATGACGATTCCCAGCATTGTAAGGAGCGAGCGAAGCTTGTTAGCTCGCAGCGCCCCGAGTGCAACGTTGATGATCTCGCCGATCAGCATCGAACTACCTCCTAGAAGCCACGACCGCGCCCTGGACCGCCGGGGCCGCCAATAGGCGTTGTACCTTGGGCGTTGCGCTGCATACCTGGGATCCCACCACCCATGCCCTGGCGCATCCTCGCCAACGCAGAATCACGCTGTGCCTGCATAGCCAGCGCCCCGAGCAATACCACCCGCTCACCTTCCTCTAACCCCGAAACAACTTCCGTGTAGTCCAGATCGCTGAGCCCTGCGCGGAACACACGCGGGATGAAACCGTTGCCCTGTGCAACGAACACCAGGGCAGGGCGAGCCATCCTGCGCGCACTCGGAAAACCTAGCTGCGAAACTCCCGTTTGCGCCGGAGCGAATCCTTGCCCACCCGGCGACGCACCCCTACCAGCGGGCGCGCTACCACCGGCGCCTCCCTCGCGTGCCCGCATCTGACAGGCACGCGCCACGGCAGCGTCCACGCCCAGCGACCGGTAGATCGAATCGGAGATAGCACGCATCTGTTGTAAGTCTATCTCTCCTGCCTGCATGCGGCCCCTCAGCCCCTGCAACACACGCTCCGCGTCAGGCTTGCGTGCAAAAGCATCCCTCACCTTCTGGCAATCTCGATCGCTCACCTGAGGGAGCTGCCCGAAGCCACCCTGCCTGCCACGCCTACCTTCCTGTTGGCCAGCTGCCTCGGCGACGAGCGCTGGCGCAACGTCACCTCTCGCTTCGCCTCGTGCTGCACCCCCGCGACCCGACTCGGCCGGTCCCCGACCGCCGTTTTCCCCACCCATCCCGCCACCACGTACAGCACCGAGTTGCTGCTGTACGGCGGCCATCACGCTGTCAGGATCGAGACCCACTAGCTTGGCAGCTACGCCAGCCTCCCGCGTCTGGCGCACGGCGTCGTTGGGTACTGCCAGCACGTTTTCACGCCTATCCACCAGCACGGACGCTTCTCCGTTCATCCCTGGTTTGAGCAGACCTTCAGGGTTGTCCAAGGTGATGAGCACCGGGAACATCGTCACGCTCGAAACCACAGTCGCTTGCGGCTCGATCTTTTCGACGATCCCCTGGAAGGGACGATCGGGATAGGCGTCCACGGTCACAGTAGCCGGCTGACCGGGCCTCACGTTGCCGATGTCGGTCTCGTTGAAGTTCGCCCGCATCCTCACCTTACCCAGGTCTGCCATCGTGAGCAGAGTGGTGCCGCCGCTCGGGCTATTCGTTGCCGAGGCTATGACCTGCCCTAAAGAGACCGGCTTGGAGATGATCGTCCCGGCTACGGGGGCCCGTACGGTCGCCTCTTCGACTCTCTGGCGGGCGAGATCCACAGCCGCCACAGCCCTCAGGAAAGCTGCTTCTGCGTTGGCATAGTCCAACTGCGCGGATTCGTGCTCCTGGGCTGTGATGACTTTCTCCTGGAACATGCGGTCGCTGCGTTCCTTCTGTGCTTTCGACACAGCGAGTCGCGCTGCGGCCGCGACCGAGTCGGCCAGCGCCTGCTGGAGCTGCTGGTTTACGTCCCGCGGGTCGAGTTGCACTAGGAGGTCGCCTGGTTTGACCTCAGATCCAGTTTCGACCGGCATCTGGATGATCTGCCCGGACGACTTGGACTTGACCTCGATGATGTTGATTGGCTCGATCTGTCCCGAAGCGGTGACTTCGCTGACGATCGTACGGCGCACCACCGGTGCCGTCTCGATCGGGACCCGCTGTTCCTTCTTCCGGTTGCAGGCACCTAGGGACAGCATAGCCAGCGCCGCCAGCAGGCCAGCGCGGCAGCAGGCACGCCAGTTCAGTTCGCTAGATATTGCAAGTGTAGTTGTCATCGTCATTTCCGATTCGAAATCAGGCACTAGCGGAGCTCGCGGCCCAGCAGCGCCTCTAGTTGCGCTCTTGCAATGCGCACCTGATACCGTGCGTTGACGAGCTGGAAGCGCGCATTGTTAAGTTGAGTCTGTGTGGTGAGCAGTTCGAGTTGCGTCGACGTCCCCAGTTCGTAGCGCTGCTGCTGTACGCGTAAGTCCTCCATGGCAGCGGCCAGTGACGCTTGCTGGATTTCCAAGCGGGCTTGCGCTAGCCTGAGCTGGCCCAAGTACTGCACTAACTGTTGCTGTGCCAGTAGCTTAGCGTCTCGAAGCTGCGCGAGAGCATTCATTTCCGCTATACTGGCCCGCAGAACGGACTCTTCGCGGCCCAATCCCTGGAAGATCGGAATAGAGATACTGAACCGCATGGAATTGGACTGCGAGAACGGACCCGACCCCCAGTCGAACTTGGGGGACGTGTTGCTCCCGCTCATGGAGTAGCTCATGGACAAAGTGGGGAAGTAGGCGGTACGGCTAGCGCGCAAGGACGCTCGGGCAGCCGTCACGGCAGCCTGGGCCGCTAGGACCGCCGGCGCCTGGTCCAGCATGGCTGCGAGTGCCGCACTATCTGCTCGGATGGGCTCGACCTGGCCCGTGTCCGCCTCGACCGGGGTCACGAGGTACTGAGAACCGACCAGGCGCGTCAAAGCAGCATTGGCGTTCGCGAGGTCGTTTTCGGCGGTAAGTAGCGCCAAGCGCTGATTACCCACTTGAATTACCGCCCGCAGCGAGTCGGAACGTGTCGCCACGCCAGCTGCTATGCGAGATACGGCGGTTCGGAGGTTTTGCTCTGCTTCGCGTAGCGCTGCCTCGGCCGCAGCCCGATTCTCTCGTGCCGCCAACGCTGCGTAGTACTGTTGAGCGACACTCAGAGCTACGGAGTAGCGCTGGGCTCTTTCGTTAGCCTCCGCCGAGGTCACGTTGGCCTTGGCCGCTTGCAGCTGGTAAATCCGATCGCCGCCGTCGAAAAGGTTTAGACTCGCAGAGATGCCGCGGTTGTAGCTCCACGGATCGCCCCTGTACGGAACCAGTTCACCTTGGAAAAAGGTTCGACCTCCTTGCCGCGAAGCGCCTGCGCTGGCGCTGATAGTCGGCAGAAAAGCGGAGAGGCGAGTCCGTACTGTCGCTTCGTTGGCGTTGACGGTGTTGCG
>DATMBI010000191.1:0-4127 GCA_035559375.1 Gemmatimonadaceae bacterium
CTGAGGTAGAGGCCGTCCGTCGCTCCCGAGGACATGCTGGGTACGACGCTCGCTCCTGGAAAGAATTCGTTGGATAAGCGTTCTATCGTGGCGAGTAGGTGCGGGAAAAGCGGCGACGGGGGACTCGGTATCCAGTCACCCACAGACACTATTCGTACCTCGCTGTCAGCGACCACACGCGCCAGCATCGTCTCGAGCTCAGCTAACGAGGTACCCGGAATAGCACGGCAATTGACGGTCGCAGCCGCAAATTGCGGGAGTGCATTGGGAGCATGGCCTCCCTCGAGCTGCGTTGCTACACAAGTCGTCCTGAGCAAGGCATTGATCGTAGGATCGAGGCTGAGGCGCTGCACGGCGTCGTTCGCCCTTTCGCCGTGCATAGCCACATTCAGCAAGTCGTCAGCACGCTGCCCATCCGCGAGTCTAGCCGTTCGTCGCAAGTAAGCGCGCGTCACCTCGGTGAGCTGCACAGGAAACTGGTGTGCCGCCAGTCTCTGCAAGGCATTCGCCAGAGTATAGATCGCATTGTCTGCACGTGGCAGCGACGAATGTCCTCCACGGTTACGAACTTCGAGGCGAAAGTCGCCGTATATTTTTTCGGCGGCTTGGATATTGAGAATGTACGGCTTCCCGTCCCTCAGTTCGCCGTCTCCGCCGTCGGTGTTCAAACAATAGGCTGCATCGATGAGGTCCCGTCTTTTCTCCAAGAGCCAGCGTATCCCCGCGGCAGCATCCGTCTCTTCGTCCGTCGTCAAGACGGCTATGACATCGCGACGAGGAACCCATCCTTCCCGTTTCCACCTCATCATGTTGGCTACGATAGTAGCCGCTCCAGCCTTGTTGTCCCTCGTCCCGCGGCCGTAGAACCAACCCTCTTCCTCGCGCAGCACGAACGGATCGAAGGACCAGTCCTCTGGCCTGGCATCTACTACGTCTAAGTGGGCCATGAGCAGTATAGGGCGCACTCCTGCGCGCGAGCCACGAAGCCGAGCCACTAGGTTGCGGCGTTCTCCTTCCGGCCCCACGACTTGCACGTCACCTCGATCGTAACCCGCCGCTAGAAGCCGCGCCGCCATCGCTTCGGCAGCCGCACGCGTGCTTCCGTTCGGTCCAGTATTTATTCTCACCAACTCCTCGAGAAGGGCTCGAGCCAAAGCTCTCTCGCTTTCGGGCAGGAGCGTGTCGCTTTCGGCTTCGGTGCTGATCGTGGGGCCTGCCGCTTTCGTCGCGTGGCGCCAGCCGGACGCTAGGCCGTTCTCTAGTCTGATCAGTCCGGCCACCGCCGCTGCTGTTGCTAAAACGATCGCCATCACGTCCTCAGCCCTCGCGTTCCTCTGAACCGGATACCAGACCCCCACCGCGAACGGTCGCGCCGAGCACTATGCCTGCACTTACGAGAACCAGGTTTTTCACGATGTACTGCCCCTCGAGAGTGGGGATGTAAGGCGCCCGCAGGAACACTTCCTGCGGAAAAAGAAACAGCGGTGTCAGCGTTCCTAGCATTTGCAGAAAAAGAAGTAGCAGCGTTGTCCGCATGAACTTTCCGCTGAGAAGGCCCAAGCCGATGATAGTCTCCCAAACGGCCAGAATGGGAAGAGCGGTGGCCGGCGGTATCGCGCCCAGAGTGAGCCTGGCGATGGTCTTGCCAGCCAGCACCTCGGCAGGACTCGAGCCGGGGAAGAATTTCAGAACCCCGAACCACAGGAAGACCAATCCCACGCTGCTACGCAGCAACAGCAGGCCATGCCGCGCCATCCATCGTGTCAGACGCCGATCTACTGCTTCGAAAAGTGTTCGTACACTCACGTTGTACACTAGAACGGCGGCGGCAGCATTGGCCCCGACAGCGCCCAAATACTATGGGCTATGGCATGCCCCAATAACGGCGTGAGCGGGCTGCCAGTAAGCAGGTAACCTAGTGTGAAAACGAGGTTACCAGCGACCGACGTCACCAAGTTGCCAGCTCCATCGTAGGCGAAGGCGACGCTGTTGGCTAGCGCGATCACGGCTGACGCCGCTAGCGCTATGCCGCCATGTCGCAGGCGCCGCCCAGGATCTATCAGGACTTCGGCTGGAAGAGCTCCGTACAAGCTGAGCACCGGGACGACCGATACCGCCAACGCTTCCGCCGCTCCGTACCATATACCGTACGCGGTCGCGCCAGCGACACTGCGCCAGTGCAAGTCCACTAGCCCTATTTCGGCAAGGGCTCCACGGGCGGTCCAGAGTCCGAGCAATGTTCCCCCCGCGGCGCCAGCTCGCCAGCGGCGCGCGAGCTGCCGCCCCGGTTCGATTCCGGGAACGATCACGAACGCCGCAGCCAGTAAAGCCACCGCCAGGCCGTAGGCACCGCTGAACGCCAGTGGATCGAGGCGCATAGCCCGACCCGCAAGCAGCGACACGAAAGCAACACATAGCGCCGCCGCTACTGGCCAGCGCCATCCGTAGAGTTTAGGCACACCCTCCACGAACTTGCCTAACGTGACGCTGCAGCTAGTTGCCGCACAGCATCCACCAGCAGCCGCATGCGCTTCCTGTCGCTCGCTACAGCGGCACCGCTCTCGATCTCGCCCGCCAAGCTCGCCAGCGCATCCGCGCGCCTACTGCCGCGCAGTCGTTCGGCTGCCGCGAGACTCGACCTGTAGGACGCGATCTTCTCGGTCACGAGACCCCTCCCTCGCTCGAGTTGATCCAGGTAGGCGCGAGCCAGCGCGAAACTCGGAGGCCACACGATTCGCTGTTGCTCCTGAGCGTTGAGCTCCGCGAAGCGCACTGTCTTCGCAGCCTCTATCTCGTTCTGGCTCAGGTACGGACTCGGAGTCAATTCCAGAATGTCCAGCCCACGGAAGATCTCGGAGCTTACGATCAGGCCGTTATACCAGTAAACCGACCAGGAACCGGCGCTGATCAGTCGGTCGGCGTCCAGGGGGCCGCGATCGAAGAACGCGATCTCGAAGGGTCGATCCGGGTCGGTCCAGTCGAACACCGAAATTCCACCCTGATACCAGCCTTGTACCATGACTTCGCGACCGGGTATGGGAATCAGCGATCCGTTGTGAGCAACGCAGTTTTCGAGCGAGGTCTGCGCAGCAGGCATCTTGTAATAGGAGTGGAACCGCATCTTCCCATCTGCAATCGTGAAAATGGCGTTCCCGCCCCATTCGTATTTGTCTGTCGCTCGGCACCGTGGCGCAGTTCCGCCCCCCCATTCGTCGGTGAACAGGATCTTGCTGCCATCGTTGCTGAACGTCGCAGAGTGCCAAAAAGCGAAGTTCGAGTCGGCGGCAGCGTCTATCCGCACCGGATTCGCAACGTCGCGGATGTCCAGCAGCAGACCGTACCCGCCACAGGCCCCACCGGCCAATCCGACAGCAGGGTAGACAGTGATGTCGTGACACTGAGTCGGCCCCCGACCACCACCGCCACCGCCCTGTCGCCCTCCTCTTCCACCGACCGAATCTCCAGCCGCTACTCCACGCCCGCCACCACGAGCCGCGATATCAGTGGGGTTCTCCGCATGCCGCGGCGGCGCACTCAGCCCTTGGAAGATCCTCGGGGAACTCACTACCCGAGCACTCTCCGGATGAGCCAACGGCACCTCGATTACCTCGATGCGGAAGAGCGCAGTGTTCGGATCGTCCGGTGACTCTAGGCAGCCTGGCAGTTCGGCCGGGGAACGTACACGTGCCGAACCGGAAATGTACACGTAGACTCGCGTGGAATCCTTGGGATCGCTCACCACGGTGTGAGTGTGCGAACCCCGGCACGTCTGGACATTGGCAATGTACTTCGGATTACGAATGTCGCTGATGTCGAATATTCTTATACCCCGGATGCGCTCGTGGCTCACCGTATCGGGTACACCCTGCGTACCGCAGTCCAACCTCGCCGAGGGAGCTTCGGCTGAGACGAAAAGGATATTGCCGTACACCGAAACGTCGCTCTGCGATGCGGGACAGAGATACGCCGTCACTAACACCGGCTTTCGCGGGTCCGATATGTCCCAGATCTGAAAACCGTTGTAGTTGCCCTGAATTGCGTACTTCCCCTTGAACGCGAGGTCCGAGTTCGTCACTCCGGCGAAGGGACCAGACGGAGGCGTATTGGAAAGCAACCTCATGTTCCAG
>DATMBI010000192.1:0-5203 GCA_035559375.1 Gemmatimonadaceae bacterium
CACGTCCGCACGCTCGTTCTGGGGCAAACCAGGCTCCAGCGGCTCGGGCGCATGGTTGCGCCAACCGACCGGCCTGCCCAACACGTCCCCAGCGATTCCATCCAACCAAAGAGTCGGCGCAGAGGACGCCTCTCGCATCAATGGCACAGCCCAACCGTGCTCGAGGCAGTGGCCGTCGAGGACGGCCATTCGTATTCGCTCGTTTCTAACGAATGATGCTGGATCGCTATCGCCGACCGACCTGATGCCGAGCCCGAGTGTTTCCGCCACCAGCCGAGCCACCGACGCATCGATATTGCCTCTCGAGTTCCGCATCGGGCGACCCGCCACCACCCTGAACGAGGCACCAGCTTCCAGCAACGCACCGAGGATTCGGCGGCTGTCGAAGCCGCCGCTGAGGGGCAACACCACCTCCCCTGCGTCGAGAGCGAGGCAACGAGCCACAGCTTGGCGAAACAACTCCTCCAGAACCGCAAGGTCTCCCGGCCGCGCTTCGACTTCTCCAGGCGGCAACGCCGAGAAGTCGAACCACTGGTGCTGTCTTACTCCCCGGCAGTCGAACCTAACGACAGTACCCGCCGGTACCGCTTCCACCCCAGCGGTCAGCGTGCGGTTAGCTTGGACGTACCCCACCTGCATGAAGTGCCTCCACGCTAACCGATCGGGCGAATCCTGCTCCGCGGCCAGATAGCGGGAATTGGTGGAAAACAGTACCCCGTCACCGAAACGCCTGTAGAACAGCGGTCCTATCCCCAAGAAATCGGCAACGAGGGTGCAGGAGCGCCCCATATCGCCTATGACAGCTGCTGCGAAAATCCCGTTGTACGGTGGACGCCCCTGATCCAGCCAGTGGGTACAGATCTCGCGAGATGCCGAATAAGAATGCAAACGCGGGAACACATACCCGCGAAAGGCTACAGCTTCCTCGCCCCTCTGATGCACAAGCCCGGGTCGCCCGGGATGAACAGGCGATCTTGCACTGATTATCGCCCAGTTATCGCCGGAGACGGCCGCGATACCCTCCGGCAGTGGCCCCACTTCGACACGCGTCCCCTGCGGGAACCACGCTCCCGCGAAAAAATTGTCGTACCCCCACTCGGGGACCTCGCCGGGCCACCGAAAAAAACACGCCGACCTGTCGCTAGCTACCACGACTCGCCAACACGATCAGCCCACTGCACGTAAGGTGCGCACTCATGGGCGCCTGCGCCCGTAGCGTACCCACGAGATAGGCGCGGGAAGCACGGAGTGAGTAGAGACCACTTCCAAATCGAAAGCATCGACGTTGTGGCTAGTCAGCAAGAACGGCCGAAGCTTTCCGTGCTCATTGTGGCACAAAGCAACCTCTCCACACTGAATGCGGGTCGCCCCCCCGGGAAATGGCCGGAATGCAAGTGTCGAAGCAGTAGCTCTCTGGGTCAAGTGAACCCCATCGATGAGCTCCTCGAGCAACGACTCGGACACCTCTATGATAGGCTGGTAACGCAGAGCCCTCTCCAATGCCTCCTCAGGTGAGCACGGTCGACCCAAAAACCTGACGACGTTCTCGTAGACTCGATCGGTGAGCGCAACGGCCCGTGGTGCAGCATAGTCCAGCACAGCACGCTGGCGCTCGAAATCTTCCATCGCAAAGTGTTCGGACTCCACGAGCAGGCTCACCACTCCCTCGAGTCCGACGCTACGGATCAGCGAGCGGAATTGCCGGCAGTAGCTGGTGGTGGCTTCGAGCGGAATGTCGTTAACCAGCAGAGCTGCCATATTGTCGATCACCAGGACGAAGCTCACCCCCTCGGAGTACACCTCGGCTACACGCTGGCGGAACGCAGCGATTTGCCGCAACACCAGGAGTTCGCCCAAACCCACATCGAACGAAAGCGGCTCCACACCAGGCCTGAGCGTGGCGTGGTAACCAGCCCCTAGGTCCAAGAAAAAGCGCAATCGCTCGGCTCGGGCGATCTGCTCGGAGAGAATCGCTTCCGCCGAAAACCGATAGGGCTCGCTCTGCGACCTGCTTAGATAGGAAAACTCCCTCGACGTCAATATGTCGAAAACCGCCGATGCCAAGCGCCGCTCGCCCCGAGCCCACGGCGCAGTCGTGAGCGGTTTTCGAATCGTGTCCAGCAAGCTGCCGAGGTATCCTCTCACCTCGGTCGACACCATAAACTCGGGCTTCGCGGCGACGGTCAAGACAACTCCTTGGAGTCTCGGTAACCTAACAGCATCGAACTAGCAACACCCACGACGACATCCTGGCGTGGCTCTAGCAGCAAATCGCGCGCCAAGATGCACTGGCTCATCCGTTTTCCGCGACGGTCCCCTTCCCCAGGCCCGTCGTTGCAATGATGCAACAGTTGCTCGCCGGAGCCACCCTACCCTCCGTACAGCATGACGCCACAACAGGCTGCGAGCTTGCCAGGACGCAGCCCAGCAGTACAATTGGCCGCGTGTCGCTGCTAACAGTTGTCGATGCACTGATCGCAGTCCTTCGGACCGTCTTCCTTTGGTTCGCACTCCTGGTCGGCACGGTGGCGCTCCTGGACTGGCTGGTCCGGACCCGACGGCTCAACCCGTTCGGAACAATCGGCCAGTTTCTGCGGCGCAACGTCGATCCCCTCTTCGCACCCGTGGAGCGCCGCGTCGTACGGGCCGGCGGATCCCCGGCGGCGGCCCCCTGGTGGGCACTTGTCTTCGTAGTGATAGGTGGAATCGTCTTGCTGAGCCTACTCGGCTTCTTGCGCAATCAGATAGTGAACGCTTCGTTCGCCGTGCGCTCGCCACAGGGGATGGCCAGGCTACTGGTGGATTGGACGTTCGGAGTGTTGCAGCTCGCACTAGTCGTGCGAGTCGTGAGCTCGTGGTTCCAGCTCTCCCCCTTCTCGAAGTGGGTACGCTGGTCTTACACGCTCAGCGAGCCGCTCCTCCGCCCATTGCGTCAAATCGTTCCCCCGCTCGGAATGATCGACGTCACTCCTCTAGTGGCATTCATACTGCTCCGACTGCTCCAGAGCTTCATGCTATCCCTGCTGTGAAACCCAATGCGCGTCCACAGTCTCCTTTACGCACTCTGCGGGTGCGAGTCTCTCCCCGCTCGTCCCGAGAGGCCGTGGAACCCGGACCCGGCAATTCGCTGCACGTACGCGTCAAGGCAGCCCCTGTGGACGGCGCAGCCAACGACGCTGTGCTGCGCCTCCTAGCGCACCACCTAGGTGTAGCTCCTTCGCAGCTACGCATCGTGTCGGGACACCGTTCTCGGCACAAGCTCGTCGCCATACTCACCAGTAACGGCTGACGCCCTACGATCAGGCACGAGGCTTGCTGTCGGCTGAACACGGAGTTATTCGTAGACAGAGAAACGAACTCCTCAAAATCCGTTTCGTGGCGATTTAAGGGCAACTTGCGGCCACGTAAAACAACCAGCTAAAGCGCCGGCCCGGCGCCTCTGGCACCGGGCTTCGTGTTTGCCATACCGACATTGACTATTCCGCCTAGCAGACTCCCGCTTGCACCCGGCGCCGCCCTGTACTTGGAACGGCTGCAGCACAGCGTGCTGATATTCGACGGGGCCATGGGGACCAACATACAGCGCTTAGGGCTCGGTCCCGACGACTTCGGCGGCAAGGAACTCGAGGGGTGCAACGACCATCTGGTGCTCACCCGGCCGGACGCGGTGCGAGGGATTCACACCGCGTTCCTCGAGGTCGGCTGCGACGTAATCGAAACATGTACCTTCCAGTCTACACCGCGGCGCCTCGCGGAATGGGGGCTGGCGTCCAAAGTCGCCGCGATAAACGAAACAGCTGCTCGCCTGGCCCGCTCCGTAGCCGATGCTTACGCTAGCGATGCCCGACCACGCTTCGTAGCGGGCTCCCTGGGTCCGACCGGTCTCCTGCCGTCAAGCGACGATCCTGAACTCTCGGCGATCACTTTCGACGAATTAGCGGCACAGTACTACGAACAGGCCAAGTGGCTGGTGCGCGGCGGGGTGGACATCCTCCTCGTAGAAACTGCCCAGGACATCCTGGAAGTGAAGGCAGCGGTCGCCGGTATCGAACGCCTGTTTGCGGAGCTCGGATACCGCGTCGCCGTTCAACTACAGGTGACCCTAGACACTAGCGGCCGTATGCTGCTCGGGACCGACATCGCGAGCGCGATGGTGACACTAGAAGCGTTGCGAGCGGACGTGATCGGGCTGAACTGCTCCACCGGGCCCGAACACATGCGCGACCCTATCCGCTATCTCGTCGAGCACGCCACCCGGCCGGTCTCGTGTATCCCTAACGCCGGACTGCCGCTCAACACGGGTATCGGTGAAGCAGTGTATCCGCTGGAACCAGAGCCGCTCGCTACTACCCTAGCCGAGTTCGTCCGCGACCTAGGGGTGCGCGTGGTAGGCGGTTGTTGCGGCACAACCCCCGACCACTTAGCAGCCGTCGTGCACGCGGTGGACGCACTCGGAGCACGCCGTCCCGATACCTTACCACCTAGATGGCGGTCGTGCCGCCCGGTGGCTCGCGTGTCCTCGGCTATGCGCGCCATCACACTGCACCAAGATCCGCCTCCCCTGATAGTGGGCGAACGGGTCAACGCCCAGGGCTCGCGACTCGTGAAGGAACTCCTCTTGCGGGAGGACTACGAGGGTGTCCTCGACGTGGCTCGAAAGCAGGTCGAGGACGGAGCTCACGTGCTCGACGTCTGCGTCGCTCTAACCGAGCGGTCCGACGAAGCAGCCCAGATGGCCAGAGTAGTGAAGCTGCTCTCGATGGCCGTGGAAGCACCGCTCATGATAGACTCCACGGAACCGCTGGTCATACGGACGGCTTTGGAGCACCTCCCCGGACGCGGAATCGTCAATTCGGTCAACATGGAGAACGGCCGTGCCCGAATAGACGCCGTCGCTCCGATCGCGCGCGCCCACGGTGCGGCCCTGGTGGCCCTGACGATCGACGAAGAGGGCATGGCCAAGAGCAGAGAGCGGAAGCTGCAAGTGGCAAGGCGCATTCACGACATCCTCGTCGGCGAATACGACTTTCAGCCCTCGGATCTGATCTTCGATGCCCTTACGTTCACTCTAGCTACAGGCGACCCCGAGTGGTTGGACTCGGCACGCGAAACGATAGAAGGAATCAGGCTCATCGAACAGGAGCTCCCGGGCGTACACACTATCTTGGGCGTGTCTAACGTCAGCTTCGGACTGGCTGCGCCG
>DATMBI010000193.1:0-4970 GCA_035559375.1 Gemmatimonadaceae bacterium
GTCGAGCCAGAGCCGACGGTGGGTCGGACGTTAGGGATCGTTACGAGCGTGCAGCCGTTCGCCTAATGAACTTCGCCAGGAGCCGCACGCTATGCGCGCCCTGTCGCGGCCTGCTTCGAAAGCGTATCTTGTACCACGCCCGGACCCTAGGGTCGCACGACCCGTGCGCGGCCGCTCCTGCCGCCGACCCCGACCGCTCGACGCGAGTCGCCCTCCCTTCGGAACGCGCGAGTCTCGTGCTCCAACCCGAACCAAGGAGGTCCCCATGTCGTACCGCGCCGCAATCGGTGCCGCTATCGCCATTGTGTGCTGGGCGTGCGAGCGCCCTTCGAGCGACAATGCCGCGGACGGTAGCGCATCGGCCACGCAGGCCGCGCAGACTGCGAAGCCCACCACCCCCGCAGAGAAGATCGCGAACGCCTTGAGCGCCGCACCCGCGGCTATCGCGGCGAACGCGGCGGTCATGGACTGGGCCTCCTCGCCCGGCGGCGCCATGACAGAACTCCAGAAGGGAACCAACGGATGGACGTGCATGCCCGACGTACCGGATACGCCGGGCAACGACCCCATGTGCTTGGACGCAGCGTTCCTAGAGTGGGCTGGCGCCTGGATGGCGAAGAAGAGCCCGGCGATCCTCCAGATCGGCTTCGCCTACATGCTCCAGGGCGGCACGGATGCTAGCAACACGGACCCGTACGCCACGGAGCCACGTCAAGGCGAGACGTGGGTCAAGACTGGGCCGCACGTTATGGTCGTCCTCCCCAACCCGGCGAGCCTCGACGCACTACCTACAGACCCGAACTCGGGTGGCCCGTTCGTAATGTGGAAGGGTACGCCCTACGCTCACGTGATGGTACCGGTCGGTGGTCGGTGACCGGTAGTACACTCGCTTCGGTGCGCTGGGGTAGCTAACCCGGCGCACCGAAATAGCCGAACCGCCCGACGGTGGAATCCGCTCACATCACGCGGACTAAACGCAGGCGAACGACTTGGCGCACCCATCGTGCACGGTGTGTCTCCCCTGCTACCACGATACGGAGCGGGCCGTCCGATGCGGAAAGGGGACGCCCATCACGGGTGAGTGCCACGATGGCGTTGCGAGCCCCGAACTGCTCGTCGAGTTCGGCTAGCATGAATCCTACACGATAGCCATCCGCAGCCTCTACGAGGACCGCCAAGATCATGTTCGGGCCCCTAAGCGCGTGGCCCGTCGGCGCTCCAACCAGGGTCATGAGGCTCCTGATAGTGGGCCCGCGGAAGACGACTTTCGATCCATTCTGCTCTAAAACCGTGACGTCGGATTGAGGTAACGTGGCCAGCTCGGCAAAAGTGAGCATCTTGGATGTGCCATTTTCCCCTACCAGCTCCAAGGATCCCCGACTCGATTGCGACCTCGCATTAGTGCTGACAAAGAATAAGAAGGCCAGAGAAAACGCGGCTGTCGTGAACGAAATGGACCTCGAGCACTTTCGACCAGACCACGGAAAAACCGCACCATCGCGCTCGAACAGAGGCTCTCTTACGTCTTGCTCCATTACTGTCTTCACGCGGTAGACCTCCTAACCAGCCAACGCAGCCTCTCTTATGCTGCCAATGACAAGCCGAAAAGCGGAAGAGCCTTCTGCGAGCATGACTATGCACCTCGCGCAGAGACGACTCCAGCAAGCTTATCGAAGGCTCTTTGCCACGCCTGCTCCTGCCACACACGAGCCTCTTCCCACTCGGGATTGCTTCGCCAACCCGAATGTAGTAAATGGACGCGCGTACCGCCTTCCTCAGGAACGAAGACGACCACTACATGCGTCAATGGATCAGCCCCGTTCGCGAAGGTCTTGAACTGCTTCGGGCTTCGCCACTGGAACGCGACGAACTGATCCCGATGTATAGCAGTCACCCGGCAACCGATCGTGCTGTTGTTCTCGCGATCGGACGGTTCCCAAAACAGTTCGTACTTTCCCCCCACCTTCGGTTCGACATCAGCTTCCGCAGTGAGCCAAGTCGTAAGTAGATCAGGCTTCGTGAAGTACTGGAACGCCAGAGCTGGTCCGACGCGAAGAAGCACCGTCACATGAATAACACGATCGGTAACCTGCGCTACGAGGTCTCGAGGCTGGTTCATCGGCTTACCTTTGCTCCACACTGAGCATCCAGTCGCAGCAAGAAGAACTAGCGCAGCGCCTGAGCCGGAGAATCGTCCCATTGTACGCCCCCTCGTGTACATTGCGTCGCAACGTGACCCCTTCATCGAGCATTACAATACGCCGGGCACCCCGACGAGATGAACCCTATAGCCGCTCCCAGCCAGCAAGACTGAATATGCGCCGGCAGCGCCGCCGACGTCGAAAAGGTGCGTGCAAACTCGAGTTGACCCGGCCCTGTTGCGAGGCGAGCTTCCTCCGCTCCTTCTATGGCAGTCGGCAACTTCTCTCGCTAGCATCGGCTGTTCCAATACGCGCTAAGACCTCCGCTCGACGCCCTGGGACTTCTGCCGCGCGTTCGAGCAAATAAGACGCACCACGCTCCTGGGAATGGGACGACAGCCGCACCGCCGTGAATGCTCCATGTGCCACGCCATTCGTTGCTCCGGAGTCGCGTGTGCCGGCATGCGGTGTTCTTCGTGCCATCGTTTATTCATTTTCTTCACCATGACCAGCTTCTCTTCGGTTGGCTCCACCGCTCCTCGTGTCCTCGGGGAAGGCGAACGCTGAAAGGATGGAGGCAGACAGGATGCAGCTATTAAGCAACATGCGGCCCGCGGAGTACCCGTGGCCCACATCGGTGGCCTTGCCTCGGCTATGCTACATCTCGTAAGCCGACGGGTCAACCCTCCAACCCATGCTGGAGGGACGACGTCCGCCCATTACCTCACTGAACCGCGCATCTTCGGCGGTTAATACGGCGCGAGCAACGGCTGCCGAATCGACGCTCTGCGACATCGCTGGCATGCCGGCAATCGCAAGCAACACGAATCCCAGCCACAAGCGCAGAATGGAGACACGCCGCACACCTGCCTCGAGGAAGAGATCTTCTCGACCGAAAGTTCAGCATCATAGGTGCCCCGCAGTCTGTCCGCAGTGTAGCTCTCGAGATCTTTGGCTCTGCGTTCATGATCTCGACCTTGCTCGTTGAACTGCCGTGCAAGAAGCTCTGAGGGCCACTATAGGGTCTGTCGCATACGCCACCGTGGGCACAGTCCCCACAACTTCCCACGTTTTCACTCGCACGGCGGCTTGCTCGCAAGAACGTGCGAGCGCTACCGATGCCAATACCAGTGAGCCTGTGCGCATGTCATCGCTCCTGAGAAGCGGCTCGAGTCCGGCCGGAAGCGCTGGTTAGCTGGCTTTTTTCTCGGATCGCGAAAGTAGATATTCCCGCAGTGCCACCGCCTGGTTGTATTCGGCATCGCGAGCGGAAAACAATAGCGTGAGTCGACCTTTCTCGGCTCGATCGAGGAGCCTCGCCACGGCCTCTGGTCGAGCATCGAGCTCCGAAAAGTAGCGCCTCTTGAATGCCTCCCACTTGGCGCGGTCGTGGCCGAACCACTTTCGCAATGCCGTGCTCGGTGCCACATCCTTCAACCATAGGTCAGCCTGTACCTGCTCCTTCGTCATTCCACGCGGCCACACGCGATCCACCAGAACACGAAAGCCATCGTGCGGAGTGGCTGGCTCGTAGACCCGTTTTGTTCGAATGTCCGTCATGATCGCAGCTTGTAGAACAGGTTCTTGGCGAGCTCAGCGCTGGAAACGTAGCCGAGCACGATCAGTCCCAGGATCCCCAGGAAGAGTGGCGGCAGTGGCACGAACTCGAACGGCTCCGCTAGCGGTGTGTACGGCAGCGCGACGGTAGCCGCCACCACGAACAGGGTCGCGGCGAGCAGTGCGCTCGAGGGTCGGCTGCGCCAGAAGCGGCCGCGCGTTCGCACGACCAGCACGATCAACGCCGCCGAGACAACTGACTCGACGAACCACCCAGTCCTGAACTCGGCGGGTCCGGCGTCCAGCACCCAGAGCAGCACGCCGAAGGTCACATAGTCGAACAGTGAGCTGACAAGGCCGAAGACGAGCATGAATCGGCGGATGAAACCGACGTCCCAGCGTCGCGGCCGCTCGACCCACTCTGAGTCCACTAGGTCGGTGGCGATCGTCAGCCCCGGCATGTCGGTGAGGAGGTTGGTCAGCAGGATCTGCTTGGGGAGCAGCGGCAGGAAGGAGAGAAGGAGCGATGCCCCGGCCATGCTGAACATATTGCCGAAGTTGGCGCTGGTCGCCATGAACACGTACTTCAGCGTGTTGGAGAACGTCTTCCGTCCCTCGCGCACGCCCGCAGCGAGCACGGTGAGGTCCTGCTCGAGCAGCACGATATCGGCCGCCTCCTTAGCCACGTCGACGGCCTCCTGCACGGAAATGGAGACATCCGCAGCGTGCAGCGCGGGCGCATCGTTGATGCCGTCGCCCATGTATCCCACCACGTGCCCCGCCCTGCGCAGCGCGCGGACTATGCGCTCTTTCTGGTTCGGCTCGATCTCCGCGAAGACGTCGGTCTGCAGCGCGCGCACCGGGAGCGCCTGGTCGCTGAGCTCGCGCAGCTCGGCGCCGGTCAATACCCGCGGCGCGACCAGTCCGATCTGCGCGCCCACCCGAGCGGCAACCCGCGCATTGTCGCCCGTGATCACCTTCAGCCGCACGCTCAGCCCGGCCAGCGCCGCAATCGCCCGCTCGATGCCGGGCTTTGGCGGGTCGGCGAACGCTAGGATACCGAGGAATATCATCTCCCGCTCGGAATCGCGGTCGATAGGGCCGCGCGCATTCATTCGCCGGATCGCGACGCCCAGCGTACGGTAGCCCTGCGTGCTCAGCTCGACGTATCTCCTCTCGATATCTGCGCGCACCTGGACCAGCGGCAGCGTGACGCCGCCGGTACCCTCGGCCGACGTGCAGGCTTCGAGCACGTTGAGCAACGCGCCTTTG
>DATMBI010000194.1:0-3353 GCA_035559375.1 Gemmatimonadaceae bacterium
GCCGTTACACCGGCTGCCGCTGCCTGATCCACCGCGTCACGGAACGGGAAGAAGGCGTCGGAACCCATGACGGACCCTTGCGGGTCGTGTCCCGCCTGACGTGCCTTGTGCACCGCGAGAAAGCTGGCGTCCACGCGCGACATCTGGCCGGCTCCGATTCCTATAGTTGCCTCGCCACGGGCCAGTACTATGGCATTCGACTTGACGCTGGCCACGGCTCGCCACGCGAAGAGCAGGTCGCGGTACTCAGAAGCGCTGGGCGACCGCTTGGTGACGACTACCCAACTGCTGTCATCTATGCGGCCAGGTGGACGCTCTTGGAGAAGCAAGCCACCTCTCACCCTCTTGATGTCCATCGCTCCCCGCGGCCACGTAGCTTGCCCCTCCAGGATGCGGAGATTCTTCTTTTGTTGCAGCAAGTCCAATGCATCTGGCGTGAACGAGGGCGCTACGATGCACTCCACGAACAGAGTAGATATTGCTTCCGCTGTGCGGCGATCGACCGGAACATTCAGGGCGACCACCGAACCGAAGGCGGAAACTGGGTCGCACTCGAGGGCCTTGCGGTAGGCCTCGAGTGGTGTGTCTCCCAGTGCCAATCCGCAGGGTGTAGTGTGCTTTACGATGGCGCAAGCGCAGCGATCGGCAAAGGGATCGAGCGCCATCAGCGCACCGTCGAGGTCGGCCAGGTTGTTGAACGACAGCTCCTTGCCACTTACCTGACGGAGCGCCGCCAGGCCAGTAGCTACGTCGTCCGCGTAAAACGCCGCTCGCTGGCCGGGGTTTTCTCCATAACGAAGCTTCTGAACCAGTTTCGCTGGCAGCACCAACTCGGGTGGAAACATGTCTCCACGCTGAGCAGCGAACCAGGAAGCAATGGCCGCATCGTAAGCAGCGGTGTGCGCGAACGCCTTCTCGGCGAGCTGCCGGCGGAATTCGCTGGGATCGTTGCCGTCGTGCAACGCCGCTATCACCTGACTGTAGTCAGACGGATCCACCACGCACCACACGCTAGCGTGGTTCTTGGCGGCCGAGCGGATCATGGCTGGCCCGCCGATATCGATCTGCTCGACTACCTCGGAATACGTCGCCCCCGGACGAGCTGCGGTTTTTCGAAACGGATACAAGTTGACCGCAACGAGGTCGATAGGCGCTATACCGGCTGCAGCAATCGCAGCCATGTGCTCCTCGCTGTCACGACGGGCGAGGATTCCGCCGTGGACCACCGGGTGAAGGGTCTTCACGCGCCCGTCGAGCATTTCGGGGAAGCCAGTGAGATCGGCGACCTCCCGCACCGCGATACCGGCTTGGCGCAAGACCGCCGCCGTGCCACCTGTCGAGACCAGCTCCCAACCCATTGCCTGTAGCTCAGTGGCAAAGGGCAAGATGCCCGATTTGTCGTGTACTGAAAGGATCGCAACTGGCATTCGATCTAGCCGAAAATGGATTCGATGCTCTGAACGAGTTCGTTAGAGTCGCGGGCCGCGACGAACTGGTGGACAGTCGCTAACGACACGCCGGATACCGCACCGCCGTCCTCGAGGCGCACGCGGCCCTCGGCCAATGCACACACGACGCGGGGATAGACGATGTGCTCCACCCGGAGCACGCGTGCCGCCAGCGTCTCGGGAGTGTCATCGGTGTGCACCGGGACGGGCCACTGGGCGATAATCGGACCTCGATCGTAGCTGGCGTCGACGAAATGCACTGTGACTCCGGTTACCCTGACCCCCGCCTCGAGCACCGCTTGGTGGACCTTGAGTCCGTACATTCCCCGCCCCCCGAACGCTGGGAGCAAAGCGGGGTGGACGTTCACCATCCGTCCGTGGTAAGCGGTGGTCACTACCTCGGGCACCAGCCTGAGGTAGCCGGCCAATGCCACGAGATCGATTCGGTGCGACTGCAATAGGGCCAAGAGTCCCTTGCCTCGGCTCTCTGCGTCCAGCAACCGAGCTGGGATCCCGTATGCGTCTGCCCTCGCCAACGCTGCCGCATCCTCCCGGTCGCTGGCTACTAGCACCACGTCCGCCGGCGAGCGGTCTCCTAGCAGAGACAGGTGTTCCACCAGCGCTGCCAAATTGGATCCGCTGCCAGAGGCTAGAACTGCGATGCGTTTTTTCATGAGAGTGCGGATTCTAGTACGGTCTATCCGACAGCGGCAGGCCGGAAGCCAGGTATTCTTCGACCGCCGCCTCGAGCGTCCTTGCCAGCAGCCCTGCGGCGGCCGCGCGCTCGACGTCGCCCGGTGGGGAGGCCACCGATGGGACGAGGCGCGCGAATCCACCCAGCTCCAGGCCAGGTTGAATGTCGCGGTAGCGGTCGCCTACGTAGAGCGAGCGCGCCAGGTCCAACCCTAGTTCGGCTGCCGCTCGCCGATAGAGGCCCAGGCCGGGTTTTCGGCAGTCGCAGAATCCACTGACATCGGGATGGTGCGGGCAGTGGAAAGAGGCGTCTAGGCGAGCGCCCTCGGCATGGAGTAGTTGCTCCAGCCGGAGGCGCACCGCTTCGTAGTCGGCTTCGGTCAACAGGCCCAGAGCGATTCCGGACTGATTCGTGACCACCACGGTGATTATGCCTGCCCCGTTGAGACGCCGTACCGCCGTGGCCGCGCCCGGCACGAGCACCACCTCGGCCGGGTCAGCGATGTAGTTGACGTCCAGCATCAGCGTCCCGTCGCGGTCCAGAAAGGCGGCGGGGCGCATCGTCAGCTCCTGCCTAACGCGGCGGCCACGGCAGCGGCGAATTCGCTGTCCTGCTCAGGGGGGACGGACCGTAGGTCCAGCAGGAGTCGCCCGGCCTCGACCCGGCCGATCACCGGCGGCCTACCGGACCGGAGGGCCTCTTCCATTCGTACCGCATCTCCTTCCGGCGAGACCGCCCAGGATTCGATCTCCATGTCCGGGAAAGCGCCGCCACCGACGCTGCCGCGGCACGGCACGACGCGGCACGCGATTCTTCGCGCTTCGAGCAGTGCGGCGCAGCGGAGTGCCCGCTCGCGTACCGCCTCCGCAGGCGCCGTTAGCATGGCCAATACAGGCACGTCAGTTATAGCGCGCTCCGGCTCGCGGTAGAGCGACAGCGTCGCTTCCAGCGCCGCCAGGGTGAGCTTGTCGACCCGTAGCGCTCTCGCTAGCGGGTTACGACGGCACGCGGCGACCGCTTCCCGCCGTCCGAACAGCAGGCCCGCTTGTGGTCCACCCAGTAGTTTGTCGCCGCTCATGACTGCCAGAGTCACTCCAGCCCGCGTTGCAGCGGCGGCGATGGGTTCGCCCCTCAGACCGAAACGCTCGAGGGAGACGAGTAACCCGCTACCGAAATCGAAAAGAAGTGGCAGTCCGCTACTGTCGGCGATG